>JBLIKG010000006.1:0-26886 GCA_047636255.1 Roseivirga sp.
TTTGTGGCTCTAGGGCATAAACTTTTCCGAAGAACATGTCAGTCGAGGTTTCGGTCGTAAATTGAATCTCATCTCCCACCTTTACTTCATTGGCATATTTGCCTGGAATCGAAAAATCAATCTTCAACGGATCGATATTGTATAGACTAGCAATGACCGTACTATTAGTGATGTAAGCACCTTCACTAATTTGACGAAGACCAAGAGTACCATCAAAAGGGGCTATAATTGACGTTTTTGCTAATTGGGCTCCTAATACGCGAATATCGGCATCCAAGGTGTTGACCGCTGTTAACGAAATGTCATATTCCTCTTGGCTTATCGCATCTTTATCGAGCAGCTGCTTCTGTCTCTTTTCTGTTTCTTCTGCCAATTTCTTACTAAACCTCAATTTCTGAAGCTGTGCCTGCAATTCATCGTCTTTTAAACTTACCAAAACGGTTCCCTTTTTCACCTTCTGGCCTTCTAAGAAATGTATTTTGATTGCTAGACCAGACACTTCGCTCTTTAACTCCAAAGACTCGTTAGGCAGAATAGAGCCTGTAATTTTTATTTTATTCTCCAAAAGCTGAGGCAAAACTACATAGCCCGTAACAGGCAAAACTGAACTTCTACGAATTGATTCAGCCGTTGGAATGTCTCCTTCACTTTTTGGTAAAAATTCATCTATGCGCGGATATATAGCCCATGCGGCAACGGCCAAAATGATTATCAAGACAATCATAATCCTTGATGCTTTACTCATTATTTAGTTATTAGGAATGTGTTTTGATAAAGGCTATTGAGAGATTGTTAAATACATCTGGTTGTTCTACGTTACACACGTGTCCACAATCTTCAATAATATTTAACCATGCATTTTTGTGATTTGAAACAAGCTTGATCACTTGTGGAAGGAACATATAGTCCTCATCTCCCATCAAATAGAGTGTAGGTAATTCAGTGTCTTTTTCATTGAAATAGCGTAAAATCGGATTCATCCCGTTAGTTAGCTTAAACCATTTCATGAACTCATGCTGAGCTACTCGTTTCGCTTGACTGATAAAAAGTGTGCGAGATTCCGCATTTCGCTTTCTCGGCATTATAATAAATGCAAAAAGTCGGTACAGCCACATGAAAGGAATAAAGCGCTTCAGTCCATTGCCTACTCCTACTAAAAATTTTGATCGAACATTCAATCTGGTTACCGCACCACCTAAAATCAAAGACTGAACCCTTTCAGGTGCGATCTCGCAAATGGTACGGATAATGATCGTACCCAAGGAAATTCCAACGAAATGTGCCTTTTCAATTTTTAGATGATCAAGCACTTCAATGATGTCCTTGCTGATATTCTCGAAGTTATGGTCATTGGTAAAGTACCTTTCAAAGGCTTCTTGAGATTTCCCATGTCCTCTTAAATCTAACAGCAAGACATTGTATTGCTCCTGAAAACTCTTGATTTGCCTAAACCATATGGACGAACTTCCGCCAGCGCCATGGATGAATGCCACCCATTGGTCGGAACGATTGTTTTTATATGTTTTGTAATAGAGCACAGACAAAAAATTTACTGCAAAAGTAACTTCTCAGAACGAAATAAGTTCGACCGCTTGAATAAGTAGTCGATGATTTTAAAAAGTAAAGGCTCAGCAGGTTGTCCCACTGAGCCTTTTATGTGATTGGATTGAATCTTAGTTAAAAATGTATCTAACACCTACCTGCATTCTCCAAGTATCTCCTAAAGATGTAGACGTTCTGAAAGTTTCGGTTGGGAAGTTAGTAGTTCCAGGAACTGTATTCAATCTATAAATTGGTTCGTTATTAGCATTAATGCCACGGAAATTCAACAAAGTCCTTTGGTTTTCAAACTCTGAAACACCCCAGCTAGATTTCAATAAGTTACCCACATTGAGGATATCTATTGAGAATTGAAGTTTATTCTTCTTGTCAGCTGTCAAGAAAATATCTTGCAAGAATCTTATGTCATATCTACTTAACCATGGTCTAACTGCACCATTTCTTTCAGCAATCTGACCTCTCATATCGCTTAAATAATCATCTTGATCGATGTAAGCATCAAGTAATTGTGCTTGTTGAGCAGCTGTAACAGTTTGTCCGTTTAAAGTAAATTGTTGGAAATTCAATTCAGAAGCACTATTTGGCACATACATTAGTCTGTTTGATGCATCTCCAAAGTTACCAGAGTAAGTATAGCTGAATCTACCATTAGCCTGACCTTCGTAGAAAATACTCATGCTGCTATTTGCAACTTTGTAAGAAAGTGTACCAATAACTCTTTGTGGAATATCAAAACCAGCAAAGCCTAACTCTGGGTTATTTCTATCTGATTGGACAGTAGCAGGCCATAATGAAATAGCTTGAGATCCACTAGCTGCATCTAAATCTCTTGATCTAGATTTTGTGTAAGCAACCATTGCAGATAATCCATTATCAAACGACTTCTGGAATTGGAAAGTGAATGAATAATAATCAGCCTTTTCTTTAGCATTGGTTAACAAGAACACGTTTCTGAAATTGGCGTCATTAGAATAGTTAGTACCGTTCCAGAATGGTCTCTGATCTGGTCCATTCAAAGTCAAATCAGAAGTTCTTACAATCGAGTTGTGTGCAATTGGAGTAGATATATCTCTTGAGTAAATCAATTCCAAAGTACCTAAGATACCGAATGGTAATTGCTTGTCAATCGCAGCATTTGTTCTCCAAACCTGAGGTAACTTAAATTTTTCGTCTGTTAAATTAAGCTCATTAGAAAGCGTAGCAGCTGGATTGCTTGGATTTCCAAATGTTACATCTGGAGAAAATACCCAATTTGGCCCAAATGCATTTACTACATCAGCACCTTCGTAACCCAAACCACCTCTAATTACACCTGAACCATTTACTTGGTTAGATAACCATACAAATGGGATTCTACCAGAGAAGACACCTGTTCCACCTCTTACTTGCATTGTCTTGTCACCTTTAACATCCCAGTTCACACCTACTCTTGGAGAAAACAACGGATTCACTTTAGGGAATGTAGCAACATCTGGAGTATAGGTTTTACCTTCTCCATCTACGAATGATTTATTTAAGTCATCTAACAATTGATTTCTAGGGATATCAATTGGATAGAAAGGAAGGTCAATTCTTAAACCACCAGTCAATTTCAATCTATCATTCACTTGGAATTCGTCTTGGCCATAAATACCAATCTGTCCGAATTTAGTCTGATCTGTTGGAGGAGTTGAAGAACCATCAAGAGCAAAACCTTTTGCAAAAGCATCAGGATAAGAACCTGGTATTTTATTGATAATAGCATCTTCGAACGACTGATAGCTATTAAACCTGTAGAAACCATTGAATACTGGGTTAAAGGCGTTATCAAAAGTCATGTATTCAAAGTTGAAACCAGCGGTAAAAGTGTGCTTACCTTTAAAAATTGTCAGGTTGTCAGTAATATTAAAAACATTGTTTTCCAATAGGTTACCAACTGTAAACAACTCATTGCCTACTGAAAAATAGTACAAAGGATTACCTCCTCCATCTTCTTCTAATACTTCAATAAAAGGGAATGCTTGCGCACCAGGGATACCTCTTTTTGGATCTGTGATAGAAGTAAATCCAACGTTCAATTGGTTAGAAATATTAGAACTCAATACTGAGTTTAATTCAGCAACGAAAGACTTTACACTCTTATCATTAGTGTAGTTTGTATTCCTAAAGTTCATAGCCTCAATTCCAGTTCTTGACGTATTTCTATATCTAGTAGAAATGTAACGAATTGAATTTCCGTTAGTCGGCACGTCTGTAAATTCAGTGTAGGCGTTATATCTAGCTGAGAATTTGTGATTCTTGCTAATGTTATAATCAATCCTTACGTTAAATCTTTCTTGTTCTGAAGCAAAAGAATACCCTTCAAAAGGACCTGTTTCATAACCATAAAGCTCGCTAAGTCTGTTGCTTACGTTTTGAAGTAAAGCAGCAGGAACTCTTGATATTGTTAAGCCGTCAGGTGTTTCGCCTGGCTGAAGTGCTCTTTTTGTGAAACTTGGAACCGCTTGTTCTTCAGTTTCATAATTCAAGAAGAAGAAAAGTTTATCCTTAATGATTGGACCGCCAAATCTGAAACCTTTAATCTGATTTTGTGAATCATCAATTGGTAAACGAGTATCACCCGTCTTGTCTCCAATCATTTGATCATTTCTTAAGAAATAATACGCTGAGCCAGAGAATTCATTTGTACCTGATCTAGTGATTGCATTCACACTAGCACCAGTAAATCCGCTTAGTCTTACATCATAAGGAGCAAGGTTTACTTGAATTTCTTGAATAGCATCAAGAGAAATTGGATTAGATCCAGCAAATTGACCACTACCTAAGCCAAAGTTATTGTTGTAGATGTTACCATCGATAGTATAGTTATTGAATCGGCTACTAGTTCCAGCAAAAGCAGCACCATTCGACTGAGGTGTAGTTCTTGTGAAATCGTTAACACTTCTGTTAATCGTTGGCAATGAATTGATAGTTTCTACGGATAGGTTGTTACTAGCACCTGTTCTGTTACCATCAAATATTGGGTTTTTATCGGCTACAACTTCAATTTCTTCTAGCGTTATGCTAGTTTCATAAAGTTGAATATCCAATTTTACTGATTGTCCTAATTGAAGATTGATACTTTCTTTCTTATACTCCTGAAAACCAATAAAAGTAACTGTAACCGTATATGGTCCACCTACTCTCATGTTAGGGATTCTGTAAAAGCCGTCAGCATTACTGACGTTACCATATTGCGAACCACTTGGTGTGTGAATCGCAACAATCGTTGCACCTGGAAGCGGAGCCCCAGCGGCATCCGTTATCTTTCCATTCAAAGATGATGTCGTTGTCCCCTGTCCGTAGGCTACTGCGCTAATCGCAAGCATGATCCCGGCAAGAACAAACTGGAGTAATGATTTTCTCATAGAAGAAATTTTAGTGTAGATTAAGTTTAGTTGTTTCAATTCAAATCAATTTTTGTCGTCAGTAATAACTTCCGCAAAAGTAATATTTAAGGGCGTTATGCTTTTTTAACAAATGTTAACATTTCAATATCAATGGCTTCATAGTTTAACCTAATCTTAACATTGGAAAATTCGCAAAGTTGAACTTGCCATTTGACTAACATTAAAATCTTCAAACTACTTTAAACCAATCTATTATAGGTTCCTAAATTTTTGAGTAGACTTACATTTAAATGAAAGAGACGGCCAAACGTTGGTTTTATTATCGCAATTTTAATTGATTAAAAATTGTAAAGTAAATTTTCCTTTTCAATTCATTAATTTTTTTCAAAAAAAGGCAAAGATTGAGATAAGAAATGGGGCAAAGCCAATTTTTTGTTATGCAATCGTATTCTTATATTCGGGATAATTCTGGCTTTAACTAATATCATGCGATTACACCTAAAACTGCTCTTAATCATAGGCTTTATTGCACAAAGCATTGTGGTCTCAGCTCAAAGTGATTTGAGTTATTTTTTACCAACAGATGTTACTTACGATCCCAATATTCCAACCCCAAAGTCAATTATTGGTCATGAAGTAGGTGAATGGCATATCACGCATGATAAGCTTGTTCTTTATATGAGAACGCTTGCCAATGCATCTAATAGAATTACGATTGAAGAGATTGGACAAACGCATGAAGGAAGACCTCAACTATTACTCACTATCACACATCCTGATAATCAAGTAGGTATAGAAAAAATACGAACAGACCATGTCTGGCTCACCTACCCCAACGAATCGGACAAATTTGACGTCAAGAAAATGCCTGCCGTTGTATACATGGGTTTCAGTATCCATGGAAATGAACCCTCAGGCTCTAACGCTGCCTTAGTTGCAGCTTACTATATGGCTGCCGCTCAAGGACCAAAAATCGAAAATGCTTTAAGAAATACTGTCATTCTCTTCGATCCTTCTTTCAACCCTGATGGCTTGAATCGATTTTCGACCTGGGCAAATATGCATAAATCAAAAATTATCAACCCCGACCCTAATGATAGAGAATATGGTGAAGTGTGGCCTGGAGGAAGAACTAACCACTATTGGTTCGACTTAAACAGAGATTGGCTTCCATTACAGCAGCCAGAGTCAAAAAATAGAGTGGCAAAATATCACTTATGGAAGCCAAATATTTTGACTGATCACCATGAAATGGGGACAAACTCAACTTTCTTTTTTCAACCTGGCGTTCCAACAAGAACACATCCACTGACTCCTAAAGAAAATCAAGAATTAACAAGTAAAGTTGGAGAGTTTCATGCTAAAGCACTCGATGGAATTGGCTCACTTTATTACACGAAAGAAGGTTATGACGATTTCTATTATGGAAAGGGATCAACCTTTCCTGATATCAATGGTGGAGTTGGAATTTTATTCGAGCAAGCAAGTTCAAGAGGGCATGCTCAAGAATCCGATAATGGCATTTTAGAATTCCCATTTACAATTAGAAACCAATTTACGGCTGTCTTGTCTACATGGAAAGCCGCAGTTGAAATGAGGGTGGAGTTACTGGAATATCAACGAGACTTTTACAAAAGAGTACTCAAAGATGCGGACAATGATGAAACCAAGGCCTACATTTTCAAAGCAGAGAAAGATCCTGCCAGATCATATCATTTAGCTGAAATTCTGAGCCGTCAAGAAATTGATTTCTACAGGCCTTCTCGAGACTTAAAGTTTGGCAACGAAGAATATAAAGTAGAGAACAGTTACATCATTCCTTTAAAACAGCGTAACTATAAGCTTATAAAGGGTATGTTCGAAAAGAGAACCACCTTTGAAGATAGTCTATTCTATGATATTTCTGGATGGACTTATCCACTCGCTTTTAACTTGGAATACTCTGATTTAAGTAGCCGTGATTATGGCAGAAATCAACTAGGCGACAAAGTTGATAAGGTTGAATTTCCAAGAGGAGGTGTAATTGGTGGACAAAGCGAATATGCTTATGCTTTCGAATGGCATGGATATTATGCACCTAGGGCTGCTAATAGATTGCTATCTAAAGGAATCAGAATTAAAGTGGCCACCAGTAAGTTTAGCAAAAATGAAAAAGAACAATTCGACTATGGTACCATCTTGGTGCCTGTTGCCAATCAAAGATTATCGGAATATGATCTATTCTTAGAAATGCAAGCCATTGCCAATCTAGACGGAATAGACGTGCATGCCATGAATAGTGGCTTGACCGATGGCGTATCACTGGGCAGTAATTCTTTCATTAGTCTGGAAAAGCCCGAAATCGCTTTGGTGGTAGAATCTGGAAGTAGTGCTGATGCCGGAGAGATTTGGCATTTACTGGATACCCGTATGCAAATGCTAGTCACCAAATTACCCGAAGCTAGACTGTCGTCCAACTCTATTGACCGATATAATACGATCATCATTACTGGCGGAGTAGATCTATCCGAAACTGGACTCGAAAACCTAAAACGTTGGATCAGAAATGGTGGAACTCTCATTGCAAGTAATGGTAGTGCGACAGCTTGGGCAATTAGAAATAAGCTTACCAACATTAACCTTGTGGATATAGAGCAGTACAAAGGAGAGAATATCGTTTATGATCAATTAAGTAATTTTCAAAGAGGACAAAACATTCCGGGCGGTGTATTTATGAGTGAGTTGGAATTAACCCACCCAATGGCATTTGGATATTATAGAAAAGAGCTTCCCACGTTTAGACGTGGAAACATTATGATGGAAGCCTCTAAAAATAAATTTTCCAACCCTGGAAAGTACACCAAGGAGCCGTTGTTAAGCGGTTGGATAAATAAACCAAACTTAGATGCATTGAAGGAAACATCAACCATTAGAGTGAGCGCAATGGGGCAAGGTCGTATTGTTTCATTGGCAGATAACCCAAATTTTAGAGCATTTTGGTATGGCACCAATAAACTCATGATGAATGCTATCTTCTTTGGTAGAATTGTAGATTCGTCTTCGGCCCGCTAAATAATGAAAATAGATAAATCCTTGACCTGCTTATGAAGTATATATTTATAAAAGTGATATTTTTGACTAAACTTTTTAGACTTGAGCCAACGACTCTTTCTTCTCGATAAGAACTATATCCTAAAGCAAGTTCAAAACGACTTACGATTTGAACTTGAAGCTCAACTTGTGGATCAAATCAAGGAAGGATATTTCCTTTTGTTTAATCCTCTTCATTTAGTCGATGACCTCTCCGAGATGGTTGAAGCATTCAATCCGGTTCACCTTACTTTTTTTGATGAACTGTACGACAACCTTGCTGGAATTTTCAGATTTCAAGAGGAAGGAAATCAATTAGAATTGCTTTTCGATGGACGCACTCATTATGAAAAGTATTTAGAAGATTGGAAAGCAGGATTTAATAACTACACCAAGGAGCTTTGCCTTAAAAAGAATTTCATTCTGGCTGGCTTAGAACTAACCGTTTTTCATTCACCTGAAAAAAGAATTGAACTCGCCCAAAACAGAATGAAAGTGTGTATTTATGATCATTTTGGCTTGAAAATATACAAGTACAAAGGCATACAGAAATACTGCTCTAGTAAATCTGCTTAAGCTTAGCGCCTAATCTCGAAATCAGTAAAGCCTAGTGGTTTCGGAACCAATTCTACAGAAAAGTCTTTTACGATTGCTAATTCTGGTCCCTCTTTGCACCAATCAATAAAACGATCAATTTCCGCTGCACCTCCTTCGGCATAAATCAGCACTGAACCATCAGTCTCATTTTTGCACCAACCATTAATTGACAAAGCTTGTGCTTTCTTCTTAGTCGAAGCCCTAAAGAAAACACCTTGAACTTTACCCTTAACCGAAATTTTGACTGCTTTCATTCCATTCCTTCATAATCGCTACGCCTGAAGAAGAGCCAATCCTATCGGCTCCAGCCATGACCATTGACTGAACGTCTGCTAAGGTTTTGATACCTCCTGAGGCCTTGATACCAACATTTGATGGCAAATGCTTTCTCATTATTTCAATATGCTCCTTTTTAGCCCCAGATGGAGCAAAACCAGTCGATGTTTTCACAAAATCAACACCTGCCTCGGCACACAGCATTGAAGCCTTTATAATTTCCTCTTCAGATAAATAAGCCGTTTCGATGATGACTTTCAAAACACACTCGGCATCATGGGCGAGCTTTGAGCATTTTGCCAATTCTATTTTTGTCCAAGGCAATCCTGTTTTAAAGGAGGACATATTCATTACTATGTCTAACTCATTGGCGCCATTGGCTATGGCTAATTCCATTTCCTTTAGTTTAGCTTCAGTCATTTGGTAACCGAGCGGAAAGCCAACAACCGTAACCAATTGTACATCAGACCCTGAGAGTTCTCTTGCTGCTCTCTTTACCCAAAACGGTGGCACACAAACACCAAAAAAATGAGCATCGCGAGCTTCCTTCACCAGCAGATCAATATCGCTTTCTGTGATTGTTGGTTTTAAATTAGTGTGCTCTATGTAATGGTTAATGTCCATCCACGTATTCTTGTAGGTATTTATACTTTTCGGTTAAATGACCTTCCTCTGTAATAGTAGCGCGTTTCAAAATATCCTCCTTGTCGCCAGTGAGTAAGTTAGGGAGTATGTGCTTTAAGAATTCCTTACCGAAGTCCTCTGAGGCATTTCTTGGCAGTTCACATGGTAGATTATCTACCGCCATCACTGTAATATTGCCCTCATCAGTAAAGGCCGCTTCTACCCTATCATCACTTGAATTATAATCGTAAACTGGATTATCAATAGTGGTGGGCTGTTTTGTTGAAGGTATAGAACCTTCTATATCACAAGTAATGTCTGCAATGATTCGAATTTTGAAATCACTCTCGTTAGCCTCCTCTTTCGTAAATAAAACGGGTGCTTTAGGATCCCAAAATGCTCCAGCAATCAACAAATCAGCTTTTCTTGCATATTGCATGAAATTGGATTTGTAGTTATTTGGGCTTCTGTAGAATTCGTCTCTACTGAAACTCCCTCCTCCAATATGTTTATTGTAGTCTCTCGTATTCAATTGGGTATATACTGGCTCATGAAAATATTCATTGAGGAATTCGAAAGGGCTAACTTTACGGATATCCATTCCGGTAAGCACTTCCATAGCCCCTTTGGATACTCTCCCCCCCCCAGTCAGCACTATCTTTATGGCGGGCAGTTTAACTTTGGCGTACTCCTGTTCCATATCAGCCATGTCGAAACATTCATGAGCTGGTCTAAGATTGAATAAATTATAGCGTTTACCGTAAGTAAGTATCCCATTATATGCTCCTACAATACCAGCGTATCTGCCGAAAGCAATAAGCCTTTGACCAGCCTCGTTGGTCAGGCCTTCCCAGTCAATGAGTTTTACTTTTTTATCAAGAACAGTATGTAATAACTCACGATTATACTCTTGTTTTTTGGTGGTATGTGAGAAGAAAAAATGAGTTTTGCCATCAACCAGCATATTTAGAGGCACTTCTTTAACCCCAATAATCACATCACAATCCGCAACACTGTCCACCATAATGGCACCAGCTTGTTCGTACTCTTGATCTTCGAAACAACGAATATCACTGCGTTGACAATAAATTTGTACGCCCTCAAAATCACTCAAAATAGTTTTACAGTGACTAGGCGTGATGGGTACTCTTTTGTCTACAGGTACTTTGCCTTCTTTGATAATACCAAGTTTCAGTTTTTGCATCAGTAATTTAAGTTGATAATGGGTAGCGGCAATTTCTATTCAGGTAACTAAATTTTTATTCTTCTTCCAAACTATCCCCTTTGATCTCATCAAGGTCATCTCTATCGCGTAGTTTCTTATCATCAACATTCTTATTTAAGAACTCGTTGATTTTATCAATAGATAGTGAATTATGAATCTCGCCAAAAGAATCGATTCTTATTTCTAAGCCTTCCAATTCCTTATTCACCCTTGGTTTCTCGTCCTTTAGCTTATTGTCTTTCTTTTTGGCCATGATTATCTATTTAATGGTATCAATTGCATATTCAATTCTTTCTGCCGTTTCCTTAGGTCCTAATATGGAAATAATTTGCATCAAATCTGGACCTCCCGCAGCACCAGTAAGCGCCAATCTAAGTCCTGGCATTACCTTTCCAAGACCGGTTCCATCCTTAGCTAACACATCTACAAGTAACTGTTTTGAATCATCCGAAGAGATTAGCTCCAAAACCTTCAACTCAGTTGCAAAAGCATTAAGTTTTGTGGATACTTCGCTATTCCATTTTTTGTTGGCTGTTGATTCATCAAACTTTCGAGGTGCGTTAAAAAAGAAATCACCTTGGGTAATTACGTCCGAAAGAAATATAATCCTTTCTTTCATTGAATCGATGATAGCTTCTATAGTGCTGTCATCAGAGGCGAGGTCAAATTCAGATTTTAAGTCTTTGACTAAATCCTTATTCGAACGATTTTTCAAATACTGTTGATTGAACCACTTGGCTTTTTCAATATCGAACTTCGCTCCAGATTTATTAATCCTTTCTAGAGAAAACGCATTTGTCAAATCTTCTAAACTGAAAATTTCCTGTTCGGTACCAGGATTCCAACCCAACAGTGCTAAGAAGTTAATGAAAGCATCGGGCAAATATCCAGACTCCTTGAATCCCTGAGAAACCTCTCCACTTTCAGGATCTTTCCAGTTTAATGGAAAAATAGGGAAGCCCAATTGATCTGCGGCTCTTTTACTTAATTTGCCATTTCCATCTGGTTTTAAGAGCAGGGGTAAATGGGCAAATTCAGGGGCCTGCCACCCGAAAGCATCATATAGCAAAATATGCAAAGGAGCAGAAGGAAGCCATTCTTCACCACGGATTACGTGGGTAATTTCCATCAAATGATCGTCAACAATGTTGGCCAAATGATAAGTTGGCATACCGTCAGACTTCATTAACACCTTATCATCTAAGGTAGTAGTGCTCACAACTACCCAATCGCGAACAATGTCCTTGAATCGGACATCGTCATGCTTTGGCATTTTAAAGCGTATAACATAAGGTTCTCCAGAATTCAACCTTTTCTCTACTTCTTCTTCAGAAAGTGTTAAGGAATTTTTCATCTCATTGCGACTGATGGCATTATACTGTGGGTTTGCCATTCGAGCTTCCTTCAGTCTTTCGCGCATTTCATCGAGTTCTTCTGGAGTATCAAAGGCATAATATGCCTTTCCAGTATCGATCAATTGTTGAGCATACTCTGCATATAACCCTTTCCGATCAGATTGTCGGTATGGGCCAAAGCTGCCTCCTATATTTTGCCCTTCATCTGGAGAAATACCAGCCCAAGCGAGTGCCTTGATAATATAATCTTCAGCTCCTTCAACAAACCTGCCTTGGTCGGTATCTTCTATTCTTAGAATGAATGTTCCTCCATTCTTCTTGGCAAAAAGATAATTATACAAAGCTGTTCTTAGCCCACCAATATGTAAGGCTCCTGTTGGACTCGGAGCAAATCTTACTCTAACACTCATCTTGAATTAATTTGGCCGCAAAATTAAACAAATCTTAGCCCTTGGACTACTATCTTGTCAATTTTAGACTACTTAAGATTAGCCAATTAAAGATCAACCGCAATACAGGAAATCTCCACATTTACATCTTTCGGCAAACGTGCCACCTCAACACATTCTCTTGCGGGTGGGTTAGATTTAAAATAAACACCGTAGGCCTCGTTAATTGTACCAAACTGGCTCATGTCTTTGATGAAAATGGAACACTTCACTATATTTTCGAATGACATGCCGGCTGAAGAAAGAATAGCTTCAATATTCTTCATGACTTGATGCGTCTCTTCAGTTATATTCTCATTGATCATTTCACCTGTGGCTTGATCGAAAGGAATTTGCCCAGAAATATACAATGTATCACCTGCTTTAACTGCTTGGCTATAAGGCCCTATTGGCGCTGGAGCATCTTTACTAATTACGATTGTCTTTCCCATATTCGGAATGTTTGATTTAATGGATAATTTTGAAGCAAATTACAAATTATGAAAGTTCTAGTCATTGGTTCGCAGGAGAATATTGAAGAGTTTAAGATAAAGTTTGGCCACTTAAACGACTGCCAATTTCAAACCGATTATGACTTCGAAGCTGATCTTCAGAATTTTGACATCGTATTTGATTTTTTAATTGCCGATAGCCCCGAACAATTTGAAATATTCAACAACTATGAAGGGCTCAATCTATTTATCTCAGCTCCTAAAATATCATTGGCCGAACTTGCATTCTATCAACCAGAGATCAACTGTAACCTTTTTGGATTCAATGGCTTAGCTTCATTTTTAAACCGCGACATTTTAGAAGTAAGCTGTTATGACGAGGAGCAGAAAAGTCAGCTTGAGCAAATTTGTCAATCGCTGAACACAGATTTCGAGATCGTTGAAGATCGAGTTGGTATGGTAAGCCCTAGAATAATTTTTATGATTATTAATGAGGCATTCTATACACTTCAAGAAGGCACAGCCTCTGTCCAAGACATTGACACAGGCATGAAGTTAGGTACAAATTATCCTTTCGGCCCATTCGAATGGAGTGAAAAAATAGGCATTAACAATGTTTATGAAACTTTAGAGGCCATTTATGAGGACACTAAAGACGAGCGATACAAGATTTGTCCATTACTAAAAAGGCAATACCTTCTTTCATAAAAAAAGGGCTAAAAAGCCCTTCCATTGATAATTGTATTATTCAAGTTACTTATTCAACAGTAACTGACTTTGCCAAATTCCTTGGTTGATCAACATTACAGCCTCTCATTACCGCGATATGATAAGACAATAACTGAAGTGGTATAACAGAAATTAACGGCATCAGAGGATCACTAATATGAGGTACCTCAATCACGTAGTCTGCCATTTTAGGAATTTCAGTATCTCCTTCAGAAACTACAGCAATAACTTTTCCTTTTCTTGCCTTTACTTCCTGGATATTAGAAACAATTTTCTCGTAACTACTATCCCTTGTTGCAATCACCACTACAGGCATTTCCTCATCAATCAGTGCAATTGGTCCGTGCTTCATTTCTGCTGCTGGATAGCCTTCGGCATGGATGTAAGAAATCTCCTTAAGTTTCAAAGCACCTTCTAAAGCTACAGGGAAATTAAAGCCCCTACCTAAATAGAGGAAATTAGTTGAGTCTTTAAATATGGCTGAAATCTTCTCTATTTGATCATTAAGAAGAAGCGCCTTAGCTACTTTATTGGGAACAGACTCCAATTCAACAAGTAGAGATCTGTATTTACTTTCAGACAGCGTACCTTTTTTCTCTGCAATCATCAAGGCCATCATGGTAAGCACCGATATCTGTGCTGTGAAGGCCTTTGTACTTGCTACACCAATCTCTGGCCCAGCATGGGTATAAGAACCAGCATGAGTTGCCCTAGCGATAGACGACCCTACTACATTACAGACACCAATTATAGTCGCGCCTTTAGACTTAGCTAAATCTATAGCGGCTAGTGTATCGGCTGTTTCCCCTGATTGAGAAATAGCTATTACTATGTCCTTCTCGCTTACAATTGGGTTTCGATATCTAAATTCAGAAGCGTATTCTACCTCAACAGGTATTCTACAGAATTCTTCGAAAATATATTCCGCAACTAACCCTGCATGCCAAGACGTACCACAAGCGACAATGAGTATTCTTTCTGCATTTACAATCTTAGTGATGTAATCGGAAATACCTCCTAATACAAGTTTACCTTCTTTCGCATGTAATCTGCCTCGTAAACAGTCTCCAATAGACTTGGGCTGTTCATAAATTTCCTTAAGCATGAAATGCTCATAACCACCCTTTTCAATTGCTTCAAGTTCTAAATCAATTGTTTGGACATAAGGTGTCATTTCTACATCAGCAATATTTTTGATTGTCAGGTGACCATCCTTAATAATTGCAATTTCTTGATCTTCTAGATATACTACTTCATTAGTGTATTCTATAATAGGGGTAGCATCCGAAGCGACAAAAAACTCATTTTTACCTAAACCAACCACTAATGGACTGCCCTTTCTAGCAGCAATCATTAGATTGGGGTCTTCTAAGGAAATGATGGCAATGGCATAAGCACCAACTACTTTATTTAAGGCCAATCGAACAGCCTCACTTAAAGCAACACCCGTATTCAAATATATATCTTCAATAAAATTTATGAATACTTCAGAATCAGTATCACTTTTAAAAACATACCCCTTTTGAAGTAGATCCGTTTTTAAGGCAGCATAATTTTCAATAATCCCGTTATGAATTAATGCTAGTTTACCTGAGTTGGATAGATGGGGATGTGCATTTTGATCATTTGGTTCACCATGAGTTGCCCATCTAGTATGGCCTATACCAAGGTGACTTTTGAGATCCTTATCTTTCGCGTAATCATGAAGATCGGCAACTTTACCTTTTTTTTTATACACATTGAGATCTCCATTCAATAATGCTACTCCCGCACTGTCATAACCTCTATATTCCAGTCGCTGAAGGCCTTTTATAATGATAGGGTAAGCCTCTCGATGACCTAAATAGCCAACAATTCCACACATGTCATTTTAATTTAAAGAAATTAATTTTTTTTAATAGAGCTACCTTAACCGTGAATAATATATCTTAATCGATATATTATTTGGATCAAATATAATCTGATTTAAGGAATTGTTAATGCTCTGAGGATAAACAAAAAAGCTATTCCTTCTGTATGCACCAGTGAAATAACTCTCCACGAAAGAAGTAATAGATGCTGTATATGTTTTGGTATCCACATTATAAGTCAATTGAACAGGCGCATTACTTCCAATTGGACTTGCTCCATCACGTTGCATTGTCCTAAAAGTACTGCCATCTCTAATAATCGTATTCTCATCATCTGTTAAAGCCAGAAAAAATGTTATTGGAGGAGTTAATCCATCACTAAAATTCTCAATTGGACCAAGTGATATTTGTGCTGAATTAATAATAATACCAGGATTTGAATCAGAAAATGCTTGCAAACTCGAAACATCAATTTTAGTCACTAATCCCGTTGCCTCTTGTACATACCGTAGATTCGAACTTGGGATAAACTCAACATTTGTTTGTCTCAAACCCGCTAAGTCGCTGGCGCTTCTATTTACTTCTAACCCGTAGTAATGAGGCAAGCTACCGAACGTCAGTGCATGTGTGGAAGCTAAGTCAATTTCACCAGAATTACCTAAGTCTCTGTAATAGAAAGTGATATTAGATGCAGCATCCAAATTAAGCCTAAAAATATTTTCTGTTACACCCGTAGTTGTAAAGGCCAAACCTGGGAAGAAGAATTCAAATGTTGATTGTGATTCTACTGATGGATCATTTGTTCTTAAAGCCTCGAAAAGACTATTGGCAAAATCAGCTGAAACATGAGCTGAATAAATTGAATCTAAGTCCTCAATAAACAAAGATCCGCTTACTATTAATTCATTAGAAATAGCCGTTGCATTTGAAGTTATAAACACTGTATCAGCAATTGGATCAGCAAGTTTATAAACTTCCAGATTTAGATTCCTTCTTAATGTATCTCTCAAATATGTTACTCTGAAATTCAGCTTTGCACTATCAAGAATGGCACTCGAAGAAATGGCGTTGAGAAAATTTTTGCGTAAATCTAGTCTAGTATAAGTCGTTGCCCTTACCGTACCCAGATTAACATCATCGGCTAATCCAATTAACCCCGTATTTAAATTTGACGAAAACACAGTATCTAACTGAATTACAGATGATGAAATTGGTGCTTGATGAACAATAAACTCCACAGGAGTAAGCTCGCTTGAATCAAAACCAAAATCACCACTTTTCTCACAAGAAAATAAAACAGAGATACCAAAAATAACGGCACCAACAAATTTAATCTTACCCAACAAGTTCATTATAAAGATTGAAATAAGAATCTAAGAAATTATCATCCTTTTCGATGGTATCGACTTTCTTCAGCTTTTCAACTTCAGAGAAAAGTTCATTCAAACTTTCATGACCTTCGTCCTCCGCTCTAATTACAGCATCAGCATACTCAGCACCAGTCTTAATAAAGCCTGCAAAATCTGCGGTCTTTAAGTTCTCTAGCATGCTATCATCAATATCCATCATTTTTACTTTGTCCAACAAATCAGCGTTGAATTGATGAGCAAAAGGGTTGTTATATATTGTAAATACCGACTTAGTATTCTGGAATATCGGATCGTTCTTGTATGTAGTTTTTAAATACATAGGAATCAAACTAGTCATCCAATCGTTGCAGTGCACAATATCAGGAGACCACCCTAATTTTTTAACAGTCTCAAGCGCTCCTTTACAGAAGAAGATTGCTCTTTCATCGTTATCGGCATAAAAATTATTCTCCTTGTCGAAGAAAACGGACTTACGATGAAAATAGTCTTCGTTATCAATAAAATAGACTTGTAATTTTGCATTTGGAATTGAAGCTACCTTTATTACCAAAGGTTTTTCTTCATCGCCAACTGAGATATTAATTCCAGAAAGTCTTACGACCTCATGTAACCTGTTCTTTCTTTCATTAATTAATCCGAAACGAGGTACCAAGATTCTGATTTCCATCCCTCTTTCTTGCATGGCCTGTGGAAGTTTTCGCACAAAGTCAGCTACAGCAGAGGTTTCTAGAAAAGGATTGATTTCACTCGCAACGTAAAGAATTCGAAATTTTGACATATGGAAAGGAAATTTAATGACACTCTCATTCTGAAAATGACCACAAAATTACCTCAATTTCCTGAAAAAACCTTCATTAATCTAAAAAACCATTGTTAATAAGCGTTAATTAAATTAATCTTCGCCCCGAAATGAGAGTAATAAAAACCATTAGAGAATTGCGAGCAGAACTCGCAAAACATAGGCTAAAAGGTAGTAGAATCGGGTTAGTCCCTACAATGGGAGCCCTACATTCTGGTCATCTTTCCTTGGTGAAAGCATCTAAAAAGGAGTGCGAAATAACATTAGTTTCGATCTTCGTTAATCCTGCTCAATTTAATAATAAGGAGGATCTGGAAAAATATCCAAATACTATTGATCGTGACATACGCTTGTTAGAGGCTGAAGACTGTAGCATTTTATTTCTACCAACAATTCAAGAGATTTATCCAAACCAACACGATATTTCAATTTCATTTGGTCAGCTCGAAACTAATCTTGAAGGGAGTTTTCGGCCAGGTCATTTTCAAGGCGTGGGATTAGTGGTCAGCAAGTTGTTTAATGTATCTCAACCCGATGCAGCTTTTTTTGGACAGAAAGATCTGCAACAGTTTTTTGTAATTAAGAAGTTGATTGATCAGCTTTCTTTTCCAATTGACTTGAAAATGGTGGAAACTTCGCGAGAGGAAAATGGATTGGCAATGTCATCTAGAAATCTGAGATTATCTAACATCGATAGATCGGAGGCTTCAATAATCTACGAAAGCCTTTTAATTGCTAAAAAACAACTACTCGAAGGAATAGCCATCCAGAATATGATTAAAAATATTAAAGAACTATTTGCAGCAAACAACCGTTTGGAGCTTGAGTATTTTGAAATTGTAGAAACAGATAATTTCAAGTCAATTAAAGAAGTTGTTGACCCGAAAAAGACCGCAATATGTGTTGCGGCAATTATTGGAAATGTACGTTTAATAGACAACTTACTTTTAAATTATTAATTTCGCGCTCGCAGTTGAAGGAGGTATGCAAATAGAAGTTTTTAAATCAAAGATTCACAGGGCAAAAGTCACACAGGCAGAGCTGCATTATGTTGGGAGCATTACTTTAGATGAACTCTTAATGGAAGCCTCGGGAATTATCGAAAACGAGAAGGTACAAATAGTCAACGTCAACAATGGCGAACGATTTGAGACCTATGTTATCAAAGGGGAAAAAGGAAGTGGTACGGTTTGTTTGAACGGCCCCGCTGCAAGGCGCGTACAAGTTGGCGACATCATAATTATCGTTTCTTATGGAATCATGGATTATGAGGAGGCAAAAACTTTTAAACCTAAATTGGTTTTCCCAGATATTAATAATAGACTGAATTAGTCTTTAACACTTCTCCTTTGTCAGTAAAAGCAAAAGATTTATTAAAGTTCACCGTAGCCTTAGCTTTTTCAGCCGCTATTTTTTGGTATGTCTATAAGGACTTTGATATAAATGAAGCCCTCATCTCACTCAAAAAATTTGACTATCGATGGGTAGTGTTAAGTATAGTTTTATCTTTAGGAAGTCATTTTCTAAGGGCACTTCGCTGGGGACAGTTACTTGAGGTTTCAGGTAAAAAATCATCTTTAATGATCAATTATTTTGCGGTGATGATTGGCTATTTGGCCAACACCATCTTTCCCAGATTAGGCGAAATAACTAGATGTGGCATCGTTAGTAAAAAAGAAGGTATTCCAATGACCTTTGCTGTAGGAACGGTATTTACCGAAAGGTTAATCGATTTGATTATTCTGCTACTATTGACTGCTTTGACCTTCGTTTTGGAATTTGCCAGATTGAACGAATACTTTTCTAGCACTTTTGAAAATCTAACATCCTTGCTCATCACGTACTGGTGGTTAGTCATAATATTGATAGGTTTTGGGATATGGACTTTTTGGTTTTTCATTCTCTCAAAGCGTCCATCCAATAGTAAATGGGTTGAGAAAATTCGCGCCCTCATTAAACAACTTTACAGCGGTATCTTGAGCATTACCAAAATAAAAAGACCTCTATTTTTCTGGCTGAATACTATAGGGATTTGGGTCTTATATTTTCTAATGCTTTATGTAATATCATTTGGTTCAGAAGAAACAGAAAACCTTGGCCCTCTAGCTGGCTTAGCCATTCTGGTAATGGGTAGTTTTGGCATGGCTGCGCCTACAGCAAATGGAGTTGGTACTTTTCATGCCTTTGTGGCAGGCATTTTAGTCCTTTATGGCTTACCAGAAAGTGAAGGCAAAATTTTTGCTTTGATTTTGCATTCATCACAATTGTTTACTGTAATAGTATTTGGAACAATTAGTTTGATCTTAATTAACTTTACTAAATCGCGTAACATCAATGGAGAGCAAAAACAAGATTAAATCTTGGGAGAATCTAAAAGAGCAAGTAGAGCTTTGGAAAAAGGCTGGAGAAAAGGTCGTTTTTTCTAATGGATGCTTCGATATCTTACATCTTGGCCATATTGACTATTTAGAAAAAGCTCGATCATTAGGAAATAGGTTGGTAATTGGACTCAATAATGATGAATCTGTACGCCAGCTTAAAGGGTCAGAAAGACCAGTTAATAACGAAATTGCGCGCGCTAGAATATTGGCAGCGCTAGAGTTTGTAGATGGAGTAACTATATTTTCAGAAGACACTCCAAAGGAATTGATTGCTTTTTTAATTCCAGATATATTAGTGAAAGGAAGTGATTACAGTACCGACAACATTGTGGGTGCAGATATCGTTTTGGCGAACGGTGGGGAGGTGAAAACCATTGACTTAGTTGAAGGTTACTCTACAACAAATTTGATTCAAAAACTTAAAAAATAGAAAAAGATGTTTTTAATTTTAATAATTGGAATTGCCCTTATAAGCTGGCTTGTCCAAAATAGTCTCAAAAGAAAATTTAAGAAGTACTCCAAAATTGGCCTTCAAATTGGCCTTAGTGGTAGAGAAATTGCAGAATTAATGCTTCGCGATAATGGCATTCATGATGTTCGTGTTGTTTCGGTGCAAGGCAGGCTAACAGATCATTACAATCCAGCTGACAAAACCGTCAATTTGAGTCCTGAAGTTTACGAAGGACGTTCAGTGATCGCAGCTGCAGTTGCAGCTCACGAATGCGGCCATGCGGTTCAACATGCTAAAGCATATGGACCACTTGAAATGCGTTCTACTCTAGTTCCGATACAAAATGCAAGTGGAAGAATTATCAATATCATTTTTATGGTTATGCTATTTGGCTCATTCATGATTACTGGCCTAGATATATTCACCGTTGGGTTACCTATCATTATTGGTTGTTACTTCATATTTACGCTCTTCGCATTTATCACCCTTCCTGTTGAATATGATGCGAGTAAAAGAGCGCTGGCTTGGATCAATGATCGAAATATTGTGACCACCGAAGAACATGGCATGGCAGAAGACGCACTAAATGCCGCTGCTAGAACCTACTTAGTTGCTGCCTTAGGTTCATTAGCCATGTTGCTGGCTTATGTACTAATGTTTCTAAATCGTGACTAAGATTTGATCAATTTAATTACTTTTGCCTAACAAACGTTAGTTAACTATTTAGAGCATGAATTTCGATTTAACAGAAGAGCATTTAGCGGTTCAGCAAGCAGCAAGAGAATTCGCACAAACAGAATTACTTCCGGGCGTCATTGAAAGAGATGAACACCAGAGGTTTCCAGCCGAGCAAATCAAGAAAATGGGTGAGCTTGGTTTTATGGGAATGATGGTCGATCCGAAATACAATGGTGGTGGAATGGATACCATTTCATATGTGTTGGCCATGGAAGAAATTTCTAAAATAGATGCCTCAGCTTCTGTTTGCATGTCGGTCAACAATAGTCTTGTTTGTTGGGGAATTGAAAAGTATGGCTCAGAAGAACAAAAAGAAAAATACTTAAAAGTGCTAGCCACTGGTGAAAAGATTGGCGCATTCTGCCTTTCAGAACCAGAAGCAGGCTCAGATGCTACATCACAACAAACTACTGCAGAGGATAAAGGAGATTACTACCTTTTAAATGGAACGAAGAATTGGATTACTAACGGTAATAATGCATCAATCTATCTAGTAGTAGCTCAAACACATAAAGAAAAAGGCCACAGAGGAATTAACTGTCTCATTGTTGAAAAAGGCATGGATGGTTTCGTTGTAGGTAAGAAGGAAGATAAATTAGGCATTAGAGGATCCGACACTCATTCTCTTATGTTCACGGACGTTAAAGTACCAAAAGAAAATAGAATTGGTGAAGATGGATTTGGTTTCAAATTCGCCATGTCAACTTTAAGTGGTGGCAGAATAGGTATCGCAGCTCAAGCTTTGGGCATTGCTTCTGGTGCTTACGAATTAGCACTCGCTTATTCAAAAGAAAGGAAAGCTTTCGGTAAAGCGATCTGCGAGCATCAAGCCATTCAGTTCAAATTAGCTGACATGGCTACGGAAATTGAAGCCGCAAGATTGTTATGTTTTCATGCAGCCTATCTTAAAGATCAAAAAAAGGATTTCGGAAAAGCCAGCGCCATGGCGAAGCTTTATGCATCTCAAGTCGCAATGGACACTAGTATCGAAGCTGTACAAATCCATGGAGGATATGGATTCGTTAAAGAGTTTCATGTTGAAAGATTAATGCGTGATGCAAAGATTACTCAGATATATGAGGGTACTTCGGAGATTCAAAGGATTGTTATCTCAAGAGAACTACTGAAATAATTAGAATATTTCTATTTATCTGACCATTGGTATACTAATTATTGCCAATGGTCATTTTTTTTTGAAATTCTCTTATTAGTTATTAAATTCGTACTGTGTAAGTGTTTAACTTTTCTAAAAAATCTTAAATGGAAGACTACAATAAAATAATTGAGTCACTAGGTGTTCGCTACTTGAAAAGTAGAAATATGAAGATCGCCAAACCAGTGACTATCAAGAATCACTATGATATCGAAAACACGATTTTCATTGTGAATAACGGTGACATCTTTTTCGGAGATGATCAAGAAAAAGTGTCTGAAGGAGATATGTTATTTATCCCTGGAGGTAAATCAACAGCTATTTCATATGGCTCTTTAACAGCATCAGCTGTATCGAATGAAGACTTTGTTGCAAACAAGAAGAAGTACCTTCAGAATGCCTCAGACTCAGACATCAATGATTATGATGTTGACGGTTTTAGCCAAGTAATGTTCGAGGCTAAGGTTTTCGATTCTGTGAACTTCTTCTCTTCACTGAACATCACTCCATTCGCTATCAGAGGAAGCGAGACTATCGCAAATTTGATCCGCATCATTATTGACGAAACTAATTCTACCAAACCTGGTAAAAACAGAATCATCAAAGTAAATACTGAGTATTTATGCGTTGAGATTATCAGATACATCTTGGACAATCGCTTGTTCGTAGAACAGTTAGTAACTAACAGTACCTATTTCAAGGACCCTAGACTCATCGACATCTTCGCTTATATCAAAGCAAATACGGGAGGTGATCTATCTAATAAGGTATTAGCGTCTGTTGCAGGCGTATCTGAAGATTACGTTGGTCAATACTTCAAAATGTTGACTGGTATCAATCCTCAGGATTATATCGAGTATCAAAGAATGGAAGCTGCGGTTGACTTACTGCGTACTACTAAGAAAAGTATTAGAGATATCGGTCGTGAAGTTGGATATAAAGACACTGCTTACTTCTGTAGAAGATTTAAGATGATGTTTGGAATTCCAGCGGGTAAAATGCGAAGAAGAGAGAGCTTAATTAACGTTTAAGGCCTCATTCAAATATTGAATTACATCAGAAACCTCGGCCAATAGGCTGAGGTTTTTTTGTGCTCCATTGCCTATTACAATCATATCTGCACCTGCTTCTAAAGCTTCTTGGGCTTTTCTTTTTGAATTGAGACCTCCGCCAACAATTAAGGGAATATCTATATTTCTTTTTACAGACTTGATGACTTTTGCCGACACAGGATCCAACGCACCACTGCCAGCATCCATATAAATGCACTTCAGCCCAAGCATCTCTCCTGCCATAGCAGTACTGATGGCTAAGCTCGGTTTGTCGTTAGGAATAGGCTGTGTATTACTCATGTAAGATACACTGGTGGGCCTCCCTGAATGAATAAGCATATAACCAGTTGGAATGATCTCTAGGTTACTCCTCTTTAAGACCGGAGCTGCTACAACATGTTGACCAATAAGCAACTCGGGGTTTCTTCCCGAAATTAAGGATAAAAAGAGTATTGCGTCAGCTTCGGGATGAATTTGAATGGCATTTCCAGGAAACAGTATACAAGGAATTGAGCTGAAGGCCTTTATGGAATCGACTACTGACTCGAGATTATTAGAAGTAATCAAGCTTCCACCCACCAAAAAGTAGTCTACTTTATTTTCGATAGCAGCATTTACAATAGCCATCATTCCTCCCTCATTTAGGTCATCTGGATCAACCAACAATGCCAAAGACTTTTTACCTAGCCTAGAATTCTTTACAAATGAATTAAGAATCACTCTCTTTCTTATTATGCTCCAACTCCTTTAAAAAACCACCCAATTTCTGAGCAGCCAATCCCAATATAAAAACTAAGGCTTGTTCCTTCACCACATGGCCTAAATAATTGGCATTACTTTTTTTTTTAGACTTTTTACTCAATTGAGCCTTGTCATTACCGTTATTACTATTCTCGTCCTTCGTTGAATTTTCAGATTTATCTTTAGTAAAAAGAGATACCAAACCATAGACTGCCAAAACACTCGCGCCTATGATAAGTGCCTTTTTGCCAACACTTTGAACATTGGATTTAACATCTTCTAACTCAGACTCAAGATTTCTTTTGTACTCAGAATGCGACTGTTCTAATGCTTCTTTTCTTGACATCACTTTTCCTCCTTATTAATTTTGGACGTTGATTCCATAACTATTTGTTTCTCTACAATGATATGTATCACCTTCTTTCTGTTGGTATAAAGCACAATGGCTATCAGTAAATAAAATCCACCGACAATTAATAGACCAGCATAGGCGCTCTCTAAGCCTTGATTTATGGCATATGCGCCTGCTAAAGACACAAAGAATAAAATCATAGCGGAAAACAAGCTGATAAGAAGAAGCACTAATAATTTGGCGATGAGTGTTCCAATCTCCTCACGAGCATCAAGCTTTAAGATTTCAACTTTGGTTTCAATAAAACCATTGAACGCCTCTATTACTTTCTGGAAATCGAATATTTTCAATTTAATGAGCTTTTGTCTTCAAGGTATGAAGAAGTTAACAAACTTATTCTATCGAACGTAATTTGACTGTTTTAATCACTTCCTTTTTACTTCCGAAATAAGTCGCCTCTAGTATAAGGTTCAATTCAGTATTGACCAAAAATCTTGCACTAAAACACCCATTCGGAGAATTTTGGTACCTTTTCTCAAATAGGAGTAAGTTGCTCATATTGCCAACTGGATAGGTTCGTTCTATACTGTCTTTAATAATGTTTAAAGAATAAACACCAATAGAATCCGTACCTACAAAATCCTTACTTCTATACTTAGTGAGTTCTGTAAAACCTACGAACATCTTCTCGGTTAAACTGGCTTCAAAAGAAGTGTCTGGCACTGTACTTGACTTATTTGAAATGTCTTTGAATATACTAAACTGACCAGAAGTGTTCCCATGGTTCGTTTTTAACACAATCATTCCTTCCTGTTCAACATGATTGACCTCAGTTATAGAGTAAACAAATTTCTGAGTTTCAGATGTATCCTTATTGAGATAGATTAAAGTAAAAGGCAAAAGAAAGAAAGTGAAAATGATGTAAGAGAACCCTATGATCCGACTTTCTAAGGTCATTGCTCCAAACTTGTACGCCAACTTTACTGGAATCCTTCTGAGCACTGGAAATGGAAGAAATATAAGTACACCAATCATATTCATGATAAGATGCACAAGCGCTAAACTAACCGCTGCATCTGTTTTTGTAAACGCTGCCAAAAGTGCGGTAAGAGTTGTTCCAATATTAGCGCCCATAATAAAGGGAAAGGAATTTGCTAGTTTAACCCGTCCAGAAGCAACGAGTGGAACCATTAATGATGTAGTGATTGAGCTGGATTGAACACCTCCCGTGATGACCATTCCCCATCCGAATGATTTATATGGATTATCAAAAATAAACTTACCTAACCTGTCTTTCGATTGACCAATAAGCTGAGTGAAGATAATATTGGACAGGAACTTTATTGATAAAAACAGGGCTATTAGCGCTAATATAATGGTAATAAAGTTTTCGGGTAATACCGATACCAAAGATCTACTTAAACTAGAAAGATTGTAGTCTAAAGAACCCAATTTAGAATTGCCAATGAACCCTAAATCATGTAACCAATCAGTGAGTGCGATAGCTATTCGTGATAAAAAGCCATAATAATATTCTAAAGGAAAAAGAAGCAATACCATAATGATATTGAAGAAATCATGCACAGTCCCCGCAGAAATTGCCTTTCTGAATTGAGTTCTATTCGTAATAAACCCTAAAGAAACTATTGTGCTGGTCAAGGTTGTACCAATATTAGCACCCATCACAATTGGAATGGCGTTACTCAAACTTATATACCCTGATGCCACAACAGCAACTGTCATGGAGGTGACAGTGGAGCTACTTTGTATCAGCGCTGTCGCCAGTAAACCTATAAATAAACCAATGAAGGGATTAGAAGTAGCTAATAAAATTGATTGTGCTGTTTCTTTACCAATCATGGTAACAGAAGCGCTTACCATGTCGATTGAAAAAAGGAAAAAGAAAATAGCAAAAAGCAACATCAAAACCGACCAATACCATTTTGGTGACGACCTGTGTGCCTTATTTAAATTATCTATGACCATTCAATTGGAGAATAAAGCGAAAGCGCTCTTTTTCAAATGCAAAAGTACTACATTGAACCTCTAAGTTTTAATTGAACATGTGAAGCCTTTGTTAACAATTAGAAGATTTCATAAATTTTTAATAATAAACTAACTTACTGTTTATCAGAAGATTACAGGCTATATTTGTCCAAAGTGCTTTACAGTAGTTGAAAGGTAGGAACATAATTCATTCCGAATTTTGAAAAAGAATGATAGTTTTGTGCCACTTCATTGAAAGTCAGACCCTAAAGATCGAGATTCAACCAACACAATGTCTCAATTAGAATTCATTATGTATGCCGGATTCAT
>JBLIKG010000007.1:0-26612 GCA_047636255.1 Roseivirga sp.
TTACCATTCCTGCGCATACCAAGCATGGCTTTACTGCGAATGAACAATTTAAAATGATCACCACCATCATAAAAAGTGGGTACGAAGATTAGTCTTCTGGCGATTTAGGAAGTTTTAGATTTGTAAATCTATCTACTTTTCTTTTTGAAGGAATATTGAAAAGATACAAATAGCAATGACATCACCTCATTTTATGGCAATGATAAAATTTGGCAGTTTGACAATACAGCAAGTATTAATAAACTCAAAGCAATTCTTGAAAGTACATTAAAGAATTAAGCTCAATCACAAATCTAAAACGCGAGAAGAATTACTTGTCTAACACTAAATTTTCAAAACAGAAGCAATTTATTATGAAGAAATATCTTTCAATCTACCTCTATGGAGCAATAATAATTTTTGCAGGCGTTTTTCTCCTGTTTTCAGAATACACCTCTTTCGATACGCTAAAATTAACTATCGGCATCAGCTTGACTATTGCAGCTATATTTTCCTCTATTAGCGCATTATCAAGTCGAAAAAGCCATGTAGAGTTTGCTTACCATGAAATGCATGCTTTGGCAATGTTAGTTTATGGGGTTTCTGTATTATTATTCTGTAAGACATTAGAAACGCTAACTTCTCTAACAGCATTTTTATTCATCTTCTATTCTTTCTCCGAATTTATATTTTGCCTTCGACTTTTTGATTTAGGTAAAAAAGTTGTTTTGAAAATTATTATTGTTCGTTTGGTTCTTGGATTAGCAATAGGTGTCGGAACGATTGTAGCCATGAACGTTTCGGAATTTACTTTAGAAGGCTTTGGCATATTGTTCATCATGGTTGGTCTAAATATTATGCTATACGCGCCAATAATGAAAAATAACAAGCTCAATAACATTTCTTAGGCGCCTTTCTACTGAAAATTTCGTTTGTCAATGTTATTGTAATAGTCATCACGTTTCAAATAGTTATCACCATGTCAACGAACAAAACCGAAACTCAGGCTTACAAGGTAATTAGGGTAAAGGAAAAATTTGAGATCAGATACTATCCATCAGCAACCATGGCCATGATCTCTTCCAATTTAAAGTCTTATCGCGATTTGGGAAGTTCTGGATTTAGCAAATTGGCTAAATATATTTTTGGAGGAAATAGTGAAAAGAAACAAATAGCAATGACATCACCTGTTCACATGGAGATTGGAGATTCAATATCAACAATGGCTTTCGTAATGCCCTCTCATTTCAATAAGGATGATCTACCTAAACCAAACAATACAGACATTATAATTCAAACTTCAGCACCTGAATATGTGGCTGTCATTACGTTTGGTGGTTTTGCTAATACAGCAAGCATCAATAAACATAAAGTAATTCTTGAAAGTGCATTAAAGAATGAGGGACTTACTTATTATGGTAATTTCCGCTATCTAGGTTATAATCCTCCCTATCAATTGTTTGGAAGAAGAAATGAAGTAATTGTGGCTTTGAATAAAGGCACCTTTAACTAACCCCTGAAAATCAGAAATGTGAGATATATGTAAATCCATTTTTGAATTGTGTAACACATCCGATCTCACATTTTTGCAGCTTTATCACAGTAGTCCTTTGCTCATGCGTAGACTTTATTTACGAAATAAAAAAGAGAAAATGACTGATCACCATCATGATGTGAGATGAGTCCAGAAGGCTCAAATGGCATCATTTAATGTCTTCCATGTAAACAAGAAAAATATAGAGCCGTAGTAACAAGGAGTTAGCTACTAGGATTGGTTCATCTTATGAAGCAATTGTCAATAGAATAAATTATTCATCCTAAAGCAATTAACGCATGAAAACAGCAGCCGAATGGGAACATGATATTGCTAATATCACCCTAAAAATTCATAATGAATTTCCAGAGTTATCTAAATACATCTCCGAGATGCCTGATTCATTTTCAGAAAAAGACAATGATGAGCTAGACACAAAACACTTTAAGGAATACTACAACTCTTTAGAGGAGCTAATATTCGAATACAACAAGACTCATGAGGCTAAAAATGAAAAAGATAAATCGGAGCCCTCAAAGCTTGAGGGATACCCTCTTTATCCGCCTTCGGAAGATATTTATAATCGAGCGAAAGAAGCAGAGGATATTAATCCTGAAGACATTTCGAAAACCAAAACGCCAAATGAAAAACGAGGAACATCAAACGAAAAGAACTTCGAGGACGACATGTCAGGCGATGATTTGGATGTTCCGGGATCTGAATTGGATGATCAACAAGAAAGTGTGGGCAGTGAGGACGAAGAAAATAACTATTACAGTTTAGGTGGCGATGACCATAATGACCTAGATGAAGACAAGGCTTAAAGAAAGTATACACCTTTTAAAAAATTTGAAAAATGATAATTCAATATAATACTGACAAAACAATTTCTGGAGACGAAAGACATCAGGACTATTTTACTAATCAAATCGCAAGAGAGCTTGATAGATATGAATCTCATATTTCGAGAATAGAAGTTCATATCTCCGATGAAAACGGCAAAATGGAAGGAAGAAAAGACATCCGTTGTTTATTAGAAGCACGCATTGAAGGCATGCAACCCATCGCTGTCTCCGACCAATCAGACGACATAGAACAGGCAGTGTCTGGGGCTATTCATAAGATAAAATCCGCTTTAGACACCATATTAGGACGCTTACAAAATCACTAATCACATGGACTATTTTAATTCGAAAAACATTAAAGGAACAACCGTAGCAGAGATTCGATCTAAAGTTGAAGATGCCTTAAAATCAGAGGGCTTTGGCATACTCACAGAAATTGACATTCAAGCTACCATGAAGGAAAAGTTAGATAAGGACTATTTACCCCATCTTATTTTGGGTGCTTGCAATCCTGTTTTTGCAGATAAAGTACTTTCTGTAAACCAACATATCAGCCTGTTGTTACCCTGTAATGTAACGATTCGTGCCTTAGGAAATGAGGTTGTTGAAGTAGCAATGATTAACCCCTTAGAAGCAATGGAGACAATTGGAAGCCCGATTATCGAAAGTTATGCTAGGGAAGTAAGCGAAAAATTAAATAAGGCATTAGTTAACATTTAAACGGAAAACAAAAATGGATAAACATAGAAACTTAGGCATTTGGATGGATCATTCAATTGCCAATTTGATCGAATTTAAAGATTCAATGACATGCCATTCTATTGAGTCAGATTTTACCAAAAATGAAGAACTTGATGCGATGCAGAAAAGTGAAAATCTTATGCACAACAAGAAACAGCAAATGCATGAAGCCTATTACAAGGAAATAGCTGATGAAATTCTGAATTATGATCAAGTACTGCTATTCGGCCCAACGAATGCCCGAGTAGAACTCTTTAACTACCTGAAAAAAGATCTACATTTTAAGGACATCAAATTTGACCTTGAAGCGGCAGATAAGATGACGGATAATGAACAATTCGCTTTTGTAAGAAAGCATTTCGAGAACTAGCTGAAAAGTTAAGACAGACTGGAAATACCTTTATCAGGCAATAATTAGATGGGCAAGTGACCAAAGTATAAATCCTCCTCACCTGCTCGTTGTTTAGGGTCTGACCTTCTGTGCCGACCCAACGGGCAAAGATGGCGTGAAGACGCTATTACCCTTTTGGTACCCAATTACTTTCTCTATTAAAATGGTTTAAACCATTACCCTCAGAAATTCATACAAATAGCCTACGGTTTAAACCGTGGGCTATTTAGTTCAAAACTACCCCAACCGTTTCAACGGTTTGAGCTTAATGCGCTGAGCTGATCAAATTTGTAGAATAAAAAATTATCAACCATTTCTGATCGATGCTCTTTGAAGAGGCGATGTGCTTTTACGACAAAAAGATCTTACGAACCCTCCAAAAGTTTTTACTCATAGCTCAGGTGAGCCCATTACTGCTGATACTTAAGTGTACCTCAACTTTTGGAGGGTGGCTGTTTAATGATTTCGAACCGCGCGGTTCTCACCCCTACTACTGCAAACAAAAAGAGCATCAACCATTGCTGATCGATGCTCTTTGAAGAGGCGTTGAGCGGATTACTCATACCCACATACATGCCGCACAAGCCCCTCGTGAATCTTTGATTTCGAACCGCGCGGTTCTCATCCGCACTACTGCAAACAAAAAGAGCATCAACCATTGCTGATCGATGCTCTTTGAAGAGGCGTTGAGCGGATTCGAACCGCTGTACGAGCTTTTGCAGAGCTCTGCCTAGCCACTCGGCCACAACGCCTTTTTTTAGGTGTGCAAATCTATCAATTAAACCTTACTTGCCCAATCTTTATCGAGGTTTTAGCCTAAAGAAATTAAAAAAAGGCATCCAATAATTTGGATGCCTTTCTGAAAATATACTTTAAAACTATTAAGCTTCTTCAGCCGGAGCTTCGTCTGCCTTGGCATCATTTGCTTTAGGCTCTTCAGCTTTAGGCTCTTCAACTTTAGGCTCTTCAGCTTTAGCTTTAGGTGCTTTCTTAGTCTCTGCTGCTTTTTTAACTGCGTTCGCTTTTTTAGTAATGTCTTCCATCTCAGCTTTCAATGCAGTTAATGCATCTAAATCACCTAAAGTAGAAACCTCAGCATCATTGCTTGTTTTTGCAGAAGGTTTTCTTGGCTCTTTTTTAGCTGGTTTCTCAGACGGTGCTGGAGTTGTATGAGTATTTGTATGTGATAAAACAATTCTCTTATCATCTTTAGAGAATTCAACCACAACGAAATCTTCAGTATCACCAACAGCTACTTCAGTATCATCAGCTTTCTTCAAATGCTTGTTGGTAACGAGGCCTTCTAAACCGTAAGGTAATTCAAGCGTTGCTCCTTTATCATTTTTAGAGATTACTGTAGATTTATGTACCGATCCTGGCTTAAATACAGTTTGGAAAGTATCCCAAGGGTTTTCTTCCAATTGTTTGTGACCAAGCGCCAATCTTCTGTTGTCGATGTCAAGTTCAAGTACTTGTACTTCTAACTCTTCACTTACTTTAACAAATTCTGATGGATGCTTGATTTTCTTAGTCCAAGAAAGATCAGAAACGTGTACTAGACCATCGATACCTTCTTCTAGTTCGATGAATAGACCAAAGTTGGTTAGGTTACGAACAATACCTCTATGGTTTGTACCTACACCGTATTTAGTCAATACATTGCTCTTAGTCCAAGGATCTTCTGTTAATTGCTTAATTCCTAGAGACATTTTTCTCTCTTCTCTATCAAGCGTCAACACAACAGCCTCTAATTCGTCACCAATTTTGATGAAGTCTTGTGGGTTTCTCAAGTGCTGAGACCATGACATTTCAGAAACGTGGATTAAACCTTCCACACCAGGGAATAACTCAAGGAATGCACCGTAATCAGCAACATTCACAATTGAACCTTTTACTTTAGAACCGATCTCGATAGTCGCTTCTAACTTATCCCAAGGATGCTCAGTTAATTGCTTCATACCAAGAGAAATTCTCTTCTTATCATCATCAAAATCAAGCACAACCACATTCACCTTTTCGTCAAGGCTCAATACTTCTGCTGGATCGTTGATACGTCCCCATGAAATATCTGTGATATGCAATAGACCATCAACACCACCTAAATCGATGAATACACCGAAATTAGTCATGTTTTTGATCACACCTTCGAGTACTTGTCCTTTTTCAAGGTTTTCAAGAATCTCAGCTTTTTGCTTCTCAAGATCTTTTTCGATCAATATTTTATGCGAAACAACAACGTTGTCGTTAGTGTAGTTGATTTTCACAACTTTCACTTCCATTTTCTTACCTACAAAAACATCAAAGTCTCTGATTGGCTTCACATCAATTTGTGAACCTGGCAAGAACGACTCGATACCGAATACGTCTACGATCAAACCACCTTTGGTTCTTCTCTTGACCATACCCTCGATCACTTTGTCGTTTTCGTAACTGTCTTGGATCAATTCCCATGCCTTTACGATCTTAGCTTTTCTTCTAGAAAGCACTAATTGACCTAAAGAATTTTCTTGCTCCTCGATGTATACTTCAACTTGATCTCCAACTTTTAAACCTGGAGTATCTCTAAATTCTGAAGCACTTACTAAACCATCTGATTTGAAACCAATGTTTAAAACAAGGTCTCTGTCGTTGATTGATACGATTGTTGCAGAAACAACATTTTTCTCATCAATTGTGGTAAGTGTGTTTTCGTAAATCGCTGCTAGTTCTTCTCTTTTCTTACGAGAGTAACCTTCACCAAAGCCTTTCTTTTCGAAAGCTTCCCAATCAAATTCTTCCTCAGCTTCTTCTACTTTTTGAGTTTCAACTTTGGCAGCTTTTGGGGCTTTTTCTTCAGTAGCAGGGGTTTCTACTGTTTCAACTTCTGCAGCTACGTTTTGTACTTCTTCCGCTTCGTTGGTTTTGTTTTCTTCTGACATATAAATACTCTGTTTGTTTACTCCTGATTGATGCCCAGAGCCTGCATCAAAGGATTTTGTTTTAGAATTACCTTTTCATTTATCAACAAAAAGACCGCTCCACTCGAAACGGACTGCAAAGGTATAAAAAAACCATTAATCGAAGGAATTGAAACTAGAATTAATTCAGGCTCAAATATTTAAGCCATTCATCTGAAGTTAGACCACTGAAATTCCTGACAAACATGATATAAGATGGCTTAAAAGGCGATTTTTTCAACAGCATTTGAGCCTCCTCTGGTGTTTTATCGCCTTTAATCGAATTGCATCGCTTACAGGCCGCCACTAAGTTCTGCCAAGTGGTTTGCCCTCCACGAGATTTAGGCAAAACGTGGTCAAGGGTAAGTTCCTTTCTATTTCCACAATATTGGCATTGATGGGAATCGCGCTTGAACACATTTTGCCTCGATAGCATCACCGTTTTGTAAGGAATGAAAATATATTTTTGAAGCCTGATCACAGAAGGCATTGGGAAGTGGGAAGTTACAGTCCGAATGGTCTCACCTGGGGCATCGTGAACAAGATCGGCTTTTTTCAAAAATAAAAGAATGAACGCTCGCTCTGCGGAGCATAAGGTGAGTGGACTGAAATCTTGATTCAACACTAATACCTGTTTCATCTATTCCTAATTTTGGACTTTAAGCCATTTTGAACGCCTCAAAGATTTTAATAAACGAGTATCCTCAGCTATGTGTAAGCGAATACCCTTGTGAACTAACTCATATATAATCTCTCAGCACTCTTTTTATTTTAAATAAAGTATGAGAATAAGCATTTTGTTCAACCGAAAATATGCCTTGGGCATCTAACTGATCTATTCTTACCCTTCCTGACGAATGAATTACCTGACCATTTGGTAAAACAATACCCACGTGATTCATTTTACCTGTTTTATTGGTGAAGAAGACCAAGTCGCCTGGCATGGCATTTTCGAATTTAACCTCTTTCCCTTTGGTGATTTGATCTTTAGAATCTCTAGGAAGTTTGTAACCGGCTACCCTAAAAACCACCTGGGTAAAACCCGAACAATCGATACCAAAAGGAGATTTCCCTCCCCACAGATAAGGTGCGTTCAAATATTTTTTTGACAATGCGATCATCTGATCCACGTTCCATTTTTGATGAAGGCTTTTGGCATCACCATTAAAGGCAAACTTTTCTTGATCATTAAAAAGCGGATTATTCAGAATCGGAAGTACAGCACCCAAGGTAATGTGAATCACATTGCGACCATAAAGGATCTCTGAAACAAGATTGGTACAGATTTTATATTCAGTATTGTTGACTTGGTCGTAATATTCAAAGGAAATTTTAGAGTGTTGCTTTGCGTCTATCCAGCCTTCATAATTGTCAAAGGCATTTTGAATTTTAAACCATTGTTTGTTTTTTGAAATTTCAAGTACTGCATAATGCTCTCCAAAAAGCAATTGTGAAATCATTTCAGAAGCGTCAGAAGCACCTGCTCTAACAGGCACGATACTTAAACGCGAGATTCCATATTCCAAAGGCTCCATCAGTATTTTATCCGTTCTAAATCTCTTTTAATGTCTTTGTCTTTAATCGAATCACGCTTATCGAAAAGCTTCTTGCCTTTTGCTAAAGCAATTTCTATTTTCGCAAAGCCTCTTTCGGTGATAAAAAGCCTTATTGGTATGACCGATAAGCCTTTTTCCTCAAGCTTCGACTCCAGCTTATTTAACTCTCTTTTATTCAAAAGTAATTTTCTTTCTCTATCCGTTATATGGTTATTATAACTACCCTCTGTGAATTGAGCAATGTGCATTTGCTTGATGTAGAGTTCTCCACCATTAAAAAAACAATAAGCATCCTGCAATTGGGCTTTACCTTCTCTAATCGATTTAATTTCTGTACCTCTCAATTGCATGCCTGCAACAAAAGTATCTAGAAATGAAAACTCATAACTCGCCCTCCTATTTTTGATATTGATTTGATTTGAAAATCGACTTTTTTCCTTCGCCATCTATCTTTCTAAACTAGTAAAAATTTGCTTCAACTTCTCTCTCTTCAAAATTTTCTGTCCTGTTCTTCCACTGGCCACTATCCTATCAGATTGTTTCACAAGCACTTCGCAAATAATTTCATTTTTAATAATCTCAATCAAATGAGCAGTGATTTCTAATTCAGCTCCTTTCATCGCTGGAGATAAGTGTTTTATCTCAACAAATGTTCCTATTCCCTCTTCATCTTCCTCTCTCATTTCTAAAGCAAAAAGTCTGGTTGCCCATTCCATTTCACGGGCCAAAGCAAAAGTACTTACCACTTCGTGGACCGTTCCTGCATCAAAAATGGCAAAATCCTCCGCTTTCACTTTGTAGCGATGGACTTTAAACTGCCCAAGCAATGCTTCATTCGTCATTGAGCAATTTCATTTTGACTTGAATCAATTCTGCTTGTGATTTTTCATGTTTAGCATTACAATCTTTTAGCTTACTTCTTAATGAATCAACAGATTCTTTCTGTTGCTGAACATAAAGGTCTGATTTGATTTGAAGCTTTTCATCTGGAGTCATCTTCTCCTTTTTATTGACTTCAATTTTAAGCTCAATCTCAGCTTTTGTCCTCAACCGATATTGTTTTTGTACCTCTTCCTTTAACCCCTCAATCTCATCCTCTAAGGTCTCAATATACTTTTTGGCTAAAACCAACTTTTCATAATCAGATCTAGTGATCATATATACCAATTTAAAATTTCATTCTGGGCAAAGCACTTACTTCTTGGCTAGAAAAATCACTCGCTAGGCATTTAAAATGTGCTGCCATCGCAATCATACCTGCATTATCTGTGCAATATTCTAAAGCCGGAATAAATACTTGCCACCTTTCCTTAACTGCCATTGCTTTCAATTCGTTTCTCAAACCACTATTGGCAGAAACGCCACCCGCCACAGCTATCTCATTCACATTGAATTGGCGTGCCGCTTTTCTTAATTTCTGAAGCAGCATATGTACTAATGTTTTCTGGATACTGGCGCAAATATCATTCAGATTTTCATCTATGAATTTTTCATTCTTCTTGAGTTCATCTCTTAAAAAATAGAGAATACCCGTTTTAATACCACTAAACGAATAATCCAAGCCCGGCATTTCAGTTGGTGGAAATACGAAACGATCAGCGTTACCCAATTGCGCATACTTATCTATCAAAGGGCCTCCAGGATAACTTAGTCCAAGCATTTTTGCGGACTTATCAAAAGCCTCTCCAACGGCATCGTCTCTGGTTTCACCCACAATTTCCATATTCAAATAATCTTTTACAAGCACAAGTTGGGTGTGACCTCCACTCACCGTCAAGCAAAGGAATGGGAAGTTTGGTTTTGGATCGTCAATAAAATGAGCAAGAATATGCGCCTGCATATGGTTTACTTCGATCAATGGAATATTCAACCCTAAGGCCATAGATTTAGCGAAAGAAGCACCGACTAATAGTGCCCCTAAAAGACCAGGGCCACGCGTAAAGGCGATAGCCGACAGTTCTGATTTGTCAATACCAGAATTTTTCAAGGCTTCATCCACCACAGGCACAATATTTTGCTGATGTGCGCGTGATGCTAACTCAGGTACAACGCCCCCATATTTTCTGTGTACTGATTGCGTAGCGATAATATTATTGAGTACTTTGCCATTATCGACAACAGCCGCGGAAGTTTCATCGCAAGACGATTCAATGGCGAGTATTTTGATATCTGATTTAGGCATTGAGTGTAGCAATTAAAAGATCGCAAGTTATTAAAAAACGGATAGTCAAATTCATAATATGGCTATTCTTAACTCCTATACTTCTCCTATTTTTAACTATTGGCTTATTATACATCCCTCCTATCCAAAATTACATTGTTGGTAAAGCCACCACTTACCTTACAGAAAACACAGGATACCGTTCAGAAATAGACTATGCCAACATCCGGTGGTTCAATTCATTAACTTTTGAGGGCATCGCAATTTATGATCAAAATAACCAGCCAATGATTTATGCTGGTGAGGTGGTCGCTTCCTTCAAATTACTCGATTTAATTAGGGGAAAGAATATTGTAATCACAGAGGCTTGGCTCAACAAGGCCTCTGTTAACCTCAGAGATGAAAATGATAATGGTCTCAATATAGACAATTGGGTTTCTAAAATTACGGACCTCACTTATGTAGAAGGCCCACCATCCCTCGAGCCTAGCATATTCACAATCGATAAGGTAACACTGGTCAATTCAGAATTTAGTCTATCAGATGCACGCAGCGACTCAATTAAAGATGGTTTTGATTATAATCATTTTAAGCTCACTAAGCTCAATGCAGAAATAATCAACTTAAAATCTGTTCGCGATACTTTTGCTATTGACTTAAGGAATCTGACCGCTGAAGAACCTAACTCTGGTTTAAAAATAACACGGTTCAAAACCTATTTCCGAACGTCATTAAAATCAATGGCTTTCGAAGAACTTGATTTAATCATTGGGAAAAGTCACTTGAAAAATAAAGTGATCTTCAATTTCGATGACCCAACTGCAATGAGTGAATTCAACACTGATGTTGACTTTGATATCAATTTCGACAAAAGCATAATTCATAGTGATGAGTTGGGCTTATTCGCGACAGAATTAAAAAATTACAATCAGCAGGTTTCCATCGATGGTCATTTTACTGGCAAGGTTAATTCCTTTGTCTCTGATGACTTCTTGATTTCATTTGGCAAAGATACCCAGCTTAAAGGCAAATTGGATATAGAAGGTTTACCCAACATAGATGAAACAATTTTTGATATCGACTTGGATGACTCTTACCTGAAGGCAACAGATATTCAAGAATTTATTGATGCCAGAACATTTAGAATCACCAATAAATTTGGCCGTATTAAATTGAATGGTCAGTATGACGGATTGATTAACGACTTTGTAGCGTATGGTGATTTTGTAACTGCCCTTGGAACAATCAGTTCCAACACGCAAATCACCTTATTAGAAGGAAAACCACCTACCTACAACGGAAGGCTAGGTTTGAAAAACTTTGATGTAGGTCGACTGACTGAGGATAAAACCTTTCAGAAGGTCAACTTAAATGGAAGTATTAAAGGTGAAGGTTTTACCATTGAAAGTGCCAATTTCGAGTTGGATGCAGTTGTGTCTAAAATTGGCATCTTAGGATATAACTACGTCAATATCAAGACAGATGGTAAGTTCGCGCAATCCTTCTTCTCGGGCGAAATATCAGTTGACGATCCAAATTTAATCTTAGATGCCACTGGATCTATTGATATCAGAAATAATAGGCGCATATTCAATATTGATGGGCGCCTATCAAGAGTAGACTTAAAGGCTACTAAGATTAGTAAAGATGAAATCTTCATTGCCACTGATTTCAATTTAGATTTTGAAGGCTTACAGTTGGACAGCCTCATCGGGGATTTTTATCTTACAGACTCCTACTTTAAGTACTTCGAAGAAGATATTTTGATCGACTCAATTTTCTTTTCGTCTCAAAAACAAGCTGATAAGCGTTTTGTCAGTTTTAACTCTGACTACTTCGATATTAACCTTGATGGCAATTTTGAATTTTCTAATCTAGTAACGGAGATTCAAAATATTAACGAACAGTATAGGCTAGTTTTTTCTAGCAGAACCAATGAAGTTGAAACTTTCCTCAAAACAAACGGAAGAGGCAAAGCACCTTTCGATATTAGGTTCACGGCTAAACTACCTAATATTAGCCCGATCATTCAGCTCTTTGATACAGCCATTTATGTAGGGAAAAACGCTGAAATCCAAGGCCGATTCTCAAATAACTCAGCAGAAGATTTTAAGATGAATGCCATAGTAGACACCTTAAAATATGCTAACGTTTCTTTCTTAGGAAATGAAATTAACATCAATGCCAATAGTCTTCGTGACCCTAAAAAAGTATTAGCCTTGGCTTATGTCAATTCGCAAAAGCAGATTTACGCAAACACCTCAGAAACCAACGCACTTACATTCGAAGCAGTGTGGGATGGAAAGCGAATAGAGTTGCGGCAAAATATTGAACAAGCCGAAAGCGGTAATTATGCTGAAATTGGAGCTGGCATAGATTTCTTTGAAGACAGAACTGAACTTCGCTTTCAGCAATCTAACATCATTGTGCTTGATGAAACCTGGAACATCACGGAAAATAATGTTGTGGTTTTTGGGAAGGACAAAATTACCATTGAAAATTTAGATATTTTCAACGAAACCCAATCCATTACCTTAGATGGGCAGGTGTCTGTAAAACGAGATTCCTCTCAAACACTTATGGTCTCCTTTCAGGATGTAGAAGTTGCCAACCTTAATTCACTCACGCTGAAATCCTATTCGGGTAAAATCAATGGATCCATCAATGCCCAAAACTTACTCTACGCGCCATTGCTTTTTGGCGATATTCAAATTAAAGACTTCAAAATTGACGAATTCCTAGTGGGTGATATTAAGGGTGCATTGACATGGAATGACACACAAAAGAAATTCGATATCAACATGAATGTGGATCGTTTGAAAACGCGAATTATCAGCTTAAAAGGTGACTTTTTCCCTTCCAAACAAACCGAACAACTCAACTTAGATCTTAACTTAAATGAAGCTAATCTGAATATTAGTGAACCTTATATTGAAGATTATTTCACTAACATAGCCGGCACAGTCAGTGGAAACATGAAAATCACAGGTTCTATCAGTGATCCATTGATCAGAGGTAATGGCACCATTAACGGAGGTGGAATTAAGATTAACTATTTGAATACTGATTATGTATTCGAAGGCAGCCTAAGCATGGATCGTAACCTAATTGAAATTCCAGAACTGCAACTCAAAGACATTAATGGCAACCCTGCTCAATTCGGTGGAGAGATTACACACAATTCATTTAAGGATTTCAGCTTAAACCTTTTTGGGAATTTAACAGACTTCCAAGTATTGAACACAACATTTGACAATGGCGATCTCTATTATGGAGATGCCTTTGCCTCTGGTACGCTAAACATTCGAGGAGCCGCTAGCAATCTTACCATCAATGCTGATGTCACAACAAGGCCTAACACTAAATTATACATCCCAATCAGCGAAGGAGTTGATACTGGTGAGGTCGATTATATTACTTTTATTGACCGAACTGATACTGCTGAAAACATATTGGCTAATATCGATGAAGTCGAGAAAATTAAGATTGAGGGGTTAAAGCTTGATTTGAATATCAATGTAACGCCAGATGCCTACGTAGAAATCATCATCGACCCCAAAACAGGTGATATTATTAGGGGTAGAGGGAATGGTCAATTGAGGCTTGAGATTGACACTCAAGGAGAATTCAGAATGACTGGTGGCTTGAACATCACTGAGGGGGCCTATAATTTTTCATTATACAACCTGATTGTGAAAGAATTTGAAATTGAACAACCTAGCAGAATCACTTGGTATGGGGATCCTTTTGCTGGGGTGATGGACATTAACGCCTCTTACTCCCAGAACACTTCCATAGCCCCCATTTTAGCTCAAACGGGAATTGGAAATCAAGCTGATGGTACTGCGAATGCCGCTGCAACAAGGCGCTATCCAACTAAGGTACTTTTGAAATTGGATGGCCCCCTACTTTCACCAAATATCAATTTTGATATCGACTTTTCACAAATTGTCACTCAAGATTTTCAGATTCAAACTGCGCTTAATGCATTTAAAAATAGAATTGGAAGCGATGAGCAAGAGCTTAATCGACAGGTGCTCAATCTGATCGTTTTAAATAATTTCACTGAATTAGGTGGCTTGAATATCGGTGGTAGAACTGCAACTCAAAACGTTAGTCAATTACTTTCTAATCAATTAAGTCAACTTGTTGCTCAATTAGACGAAAATCTTGAAATAGATTTCGACCTCACCGATTTAGATAAAAATGCGCTAAATACTTTTCAATTGCGCCTTTCCTATACTTTCTTGAATGGGCGATTAAGGGTAACTCGAGAAGGAGGCTTAGCAAATCAATCCAATAGTTCAGTTTCGAATACCGTTGACGTTTCAAGCGTTGCAGGAGATTGGACAGCAGAATATTTACTCACATCAGACGGCAGATATAAGGTCAAAGTGTATTCGCGTGCTAATTACAACATTGCGAACGCGCTCACCACTGGGAATGGCACCAACCAAACTACTGGTGCAAGCATTAGTCAATCTTCTAGTTTCAATAGTCTAAGAGAGTTTTTCAGTGGAGTTGAGGAAAAAAGGAAGAAGAAATCAGAGAGAAAAGAAGAGAAAGAAAAAGACGCAAACTAATTCCTTTCTACTCTGTTTATACGCTACATATTCTGTTTCAATGCAAAAAATTAACATATTCTGGTTTAGAAGAGACCTTCGCTTAGAAGACAATACAGCACTATATTATGCACTGAACCAGCCCTTGGATGTACTACCTATCTTCATTTTTGATCGCTATATTCTCGATAAGCTTGAAGATAAAGATGATGCGAGAGTCAGTTTTATCCAGTCTGTAATTTCAGGTTTGAATGAAGATTTAAAACAGAAAAACTCAGGTATAAAGACTTACTATTCCTCTCCTATTGAAGCCTTTGAAGAATTGGTTGCTGAATATTCCATCGAGGCCATTTACACCAATCGTGACTACGAGCCTTATGCCAAGGAAAGAGATCAGCAAATAGAGGAGTTCCTTAAGAAAAAAGGAATTGGGTTCTATACTTTCAAAGACCATGTGATTTTTGAAAAAGTAGAAATTGTATCAGGCTCAGGTACTTTTTATAAAGTCTTCACACCTTACAGTCGGGCGTGGAAAGCAGCTTATCAAAATGCTACACCCCAAGAACTTCCCTCCGCGCTGAATTATAACAATTGGGTTAAAACGAATGAAAAAGTTCATTCTTTAGAAGAAATGGGCTTTTCAAAATCCGAAATTGAAATACCCGCCAAAGGCCTCAAAGAAGAATTGATTAAGAAATATGATCAATTAAGGGATTATCCTGCACAAGATGCTACCTCGAAAGTAGGGGTTCATTTGCGGTTTGGCACAGTCAGTATTCGCCAACTTGCGCAAAAAGCAATTGGCTTAAACGAAACCTTCCTTAACGAATTGATTTGGAGAGATTTCTATGCCATGATTCTAGCCAATAACCCACATGTGAAAGAGAATGCTTTCAAACCAGAGTATGATCAGATTCCTTGGATTCAAGATGAAGAAGGCTTTGAAAAATGGTGCAATGGCAAAACGGGTTATCCAATTGTGGATGCAGGCATGAGACAACTTAATGCCACAGGCTATATGCACAATCGAGTGAGAATGGTAGTCGCAAGCTTTTTAACCAAACACCTTTTGATTGATTGGCGCTGGGGCGAAGCTTACTTTGCTAAGAAACTCCTTGATTTCGATTTGGCATCAAACAATGGGGGTTGGCAATGGGCAGCTGGCACTGGCACCGATGCGCAACCCTATTTCAGAGTTTTCAATCCACAGTCACAAACAGAAAAATTCGACCCTCAATTAAAATACATTAAAAAATGGGTCACTGAATACGGCACTTCCAGCTACCCAAAACCTATGGTAGATCATAAGTTTGCAAGAGAACGCGCTATTCAAACCTATAAAGAAGCCTTGGGTAGAAATTAAAGCGTAGTATTTTATAGATTTCAGAAATGAAAAAGACACTCGTCCTACTTTTACTTCTATTGAATCTAGGTGAGTGCTTCGCCTTTCAAGATGACAATATAGCTCGTAAACGTGTCAACAAGGTCATTCTTTACAGCGGGGTCACTTATGGAGCTTCGATACTTGCCTTGAGTCAAATTTGGTACAAAGATCAAGGATTTACTTCTTTCCAATTTTTCAACGATAACTCTGAATGGAATCAAGTGGATAAAGTCGGACATTTTTTTTCAACTTATCAGTTTTCGAGAATTGCAGATAATGTTTTACAAGGTGCTGGCTTAGAAGAAAAAAAGGCTGCTTTCTGGGCAAGTATTACCGGGACTGGGCTATTAATCCCAATCGAACTCTTGGATGGTTTTTCCCCAGAATTTGGTTTCTCCTATGGCGATATGATTGCCAACGCAGCTGGTTCTGCCTTCTTTTTAGGGCAAGACCTACTTTGGAACGAACAGCGAATTCAGCCCAAATTCTCCTTCCAGCGTACTGCTTTAGCCCAAGTAAGCCCAAACCTATTAGGATCAAATTTTCAGGAAGAGTTGATCAAAGACTATAACGGCCAAACCTATTGGCTCAGCTTTGATATTCATGCATTTGCCAAACACTCCAATTTTCCAAAATGGCTTAATCTCGCAATAGGTTATGGAGCTCAAGATATGGTACGAGGTAGAGATTTTCAAAATGAGGCTGCAGGATATGATAGTTATAGACAGCTTTATATCGGTATTGACTTCGACCTCTCTTACATCCAGACGGACAAGAAATGGCTTAAAACAGCGCTATTTATCTTGGATGCATTTAAACTCCCTGCTCCCGCGCTTTCATTCGGTAGAAATAACCAGCAACTTCATCTCTTGTATTTTTAGAGAATAGAGTAAAACATCAAATTAATTCGTAGATTTTTCACAAGTTAAATACTACGGATACCAATAAATAAGTTGTTATTAAGTCAATCTTAACCAACCGATTATGAGCTTGAGAGTAAATTCTCTTTTAATCATCTCTCTAATATGGGCAGTCTCCTGTCAAAAGAACGATGACCCAGACCCCAGATTTGAAGAAGAGATTGCCAGCGAAGTAATTGCAGAATTCATCGATGATGATATCGAAAAAATTGTCCTTTCTCAAGTTTTCAACTTTTATCAAACCCGAGGTGTAAGTGCGGATGCACAGACACACCCTACTCCAAACCTCAATCCTTATGAACATAGAACAGGTTGTGCTGTAAAATCGACTACGAATAATAATTCTCAAGTCATGATCGATTATGGCTCTGGATGCAGAGATGATCAAAAACGTGTGCGCGCTGGTAAAATCATCGCCAACCTTTCAGAAAAAAAGGATTTAGTATTTGGGAGAATTGACATCATTTTAGAAAACTACTATTATGAAAGTGTTTTAGTGACAGGCACCCGCACCATCATTGTAAATACTGAAACCACTCGTCAGTATGCTGATATAGAATCAAACATCTCGGACGGACTTTTGACTTTTGATGATGGAAGTAGCTATACCTACAACGCTCAACGTGCAATTGCCTGGGATTTTTCAGGAGACACTGAAAATGAATTTTACTTTGCGATTGAACTCAATAAATCAGGCAATGATAGAAATAATGTTGAATTCGAAAGTACCTCCCTTAGCAGAGTTATCACCCATTCTAGCAACTTTGAATCAGGCATAGGTCAAATCACTGGAGGTATGTTGAGGCGAACCACCGACAATAAAATCAAAAGCCTTGATTTCAAAGGAGGAACTGCTATTTCTGTTATCGAAAATGATGAGGAACCTTACTCACTTGATTTGAGCTCTCTTTTCATCAATAGCTAAATGAATCATAATACTTCCCTACCTTTGCGCCTGATACAAGCCATCTTATCGCTGCGACTAGAGTAATCGAAATCGGGGAGGAAAGTCCGGGCACCATAGGGAAGCATAGCGGCTAACGGCCGTCATTCTCCATAGCTTCTGCGAAGGAGGAGAGGACAAGTGCAACAGAAAGGATGTACAGGTAATGCTGTAGTGAAATTAGGTAAACTCTATGCGGTGAAATGCCACATATACCTGCGCTTGAGGGTTCCCGCCCGATGCAGGAGGGTAGGCAGATTGATCCCGCCAGTAATGACGGGACTAGATAAATGATAAGAGCCTCGACCTGTCGAGGAACAGAACCCGGCTTATCGGCTTGTATCTTTTTTTCTTTCTTATCATAGAAACACTAATTTCACTTTTACATAAGGCTAAAAGCACTAATTACTAATTTACCAATCAACTAATCCACCAAAAGCAATGGCTAAAATTATTATTATAGATGACGAACAAAGTATCCGTAGCACGCTTCGCGAAATTTTGGAATATGAAGGCTATACAATTGATGAAGCCAAAGACGGACAAGAAGGATTAGAAAAGCTAATTGCCGATAAATACGATATTGCGCTCTGCGATGTTAAAATGCCTAAAATGGATGGTATTGAACTTTTAGAAAGGGTTCAAATGGCTGGTATAGATACTCAGTTCATCATGATTTCTGCGCATGGCACAATTGAAACGGCCGTAGATGCTACGAAAATGGGAGCTTTTGATTTTGTGCCTAAACCACCAGATCTCAATCGATTACTTCTTACAGTAAAAAATGCACTGGAAAAATCTTCGTTGGTCACAGAAACCAAAACACTAAAGAAGAAGCTTTCCAAAAAATATGAGATGGTAGGTGATTCAAAAGCCTTAGCCGACATCGTTGAGATGATGGATAAGGTTGGCCCTACTGACGCTAGGGTGTTGATCACTGGCCCTAATGGAACTGGCAAGGAGTTAGTCGCCCATGGTATTCACGAGCGAAGCAACAGAGCTAAAGCGCCTTTTATTGAAGTTAACTGTGCGGCCATCCCTTCAGAATTAATTGAAAGCGAGCTTTTTGGTCATGAAAAAGGATCGTTTACTTCTGCCATAAAACAACGCATTGGTAAATTTGAACAGGCGAATGATGGAACACTTTTCCTAGATGAAATTGGTGATATGAGTTTGTCTGCTCAAGCCAAAGTATTGAGAGCTTTGCAAGAACATCGCATCACACGAGTAGGTGGCGATAAGGACATTAATGTGAATGTTCGAGTATTGGCGGCAACCAACAAAGACTTAAAGAATGAAATTGCCGAAAATCGGTTCCGAGAAGATTTGTACCATAGACTAGGAGTAATTCTTATTGCGGTACCTGCCTTAAAGGACAGAAAAGAAGATATTCCTCTTTTGGTAGATAAATTCTTAGAAGACATTGCCAATGAATACGGCAACAAAAAGAAATCAATTGATGAAGCTGCAGTAACCGAATTACAGAAATACGATTGGTCTGGTAATATTAGGGAGCTAAGAAACGTAACCGAACGCCTTGTAATTATGGCGGGTGATGTAATTAGTGATTCGGATGTTAAAAAGTACCTCGTTTAATTAAAAACGACCTTCTTTTTTATCCTTTTGATATTCTAAATCAGCTTTTGTATACGCTGGACAAGGCCTTTGTGCACATGAAGAAATACCTAGAATGGCTAGGATTAAGAAGAGTGCAACTAGTTTGGTTTTTTTCATTCCTCAGGTTTGATCAACAAATTTATAAAAAATCGAAGCTTTTAAAAGCTAAACTTCAAATTCTCAGACAAAACGGATCAAATAACTTATTATTTCAACTGACCATTAAATTGCATCCACGGACATCGGAGTTATCCATCCTGCCTAAAACCTCGAATTTACCATCGGGAAGCACTTTTCCTAAATCTTTCGTTTCGATAAACGAGCATGTTTGCACATTTGCTAAATCAATAATATTCAGCACGCCAGATCTCAAATTATTATCAACAGTCAAAGGGTCATTAATATCTCTGGTAAAAACCTTCATAGTGTTGCCACACTCAAATTCACCATTGGCTTTCGCATAAGCCTGTGAAAAAAGCTCCGTCATTCCGTATTCCGAATGCACATGACTTACCCCAAATGACTTTTTTAAAATAGTATGAACTTCCTCTCTTACCAGTTCTTCCCTCCTGCCCTTCATACCTCCTGTTTCCATCACAATCAATTCAGGGAAATCAATTTGATACTGCTCGGAAAAATCTAGTAAACCAAAAGTAACTCCTATTAAAAGTGTTTTCTTACCTCCTACTTTAAGCAATTTGAGTGTTTCAAACAGAGCCTTATGATTATTCAAATAAAAGCCAGAATTAGGGTCATTCGATAAATTGATAAAGTCATCGGCCATTGCTACAAGGCTAGAATTGTTCCTTTCTAAATAGGAAGGCAGAAGCGCTAAAACAGTAAATTCTGTAATATTTCCGTAAGCCTCTTCAAAAATATCTCTGGCTATTTTTAGGTAAAAGTCCATATCTGCTACCCAATGCTTGCTGGTGATTTGACCTGTAGTGCCACTACTTTCGAAATAGTGATCAGATTTCCAATTCCCAGACTTAAGCTCATGACTTTTGAAAAATTCTATTGGCAAAAAAGGGATTTGTTCTAGCCTAGTAATATCGGCTGGATTACGCCCAAGTCCGTCAACATATGCCTTGTATAAGGTATTGTGTGCATATTGATATCGAAAAACATCTAATGCAAGACCAGAGAAGGAAGTCTCATCCACCGAAAATATTCGCTCACATAAACTTTTAACAGCATCCATTCGTTAACCCATCGTCTCTAATATCACAATTAGGGCAAATATGATTATAATTGTATTGTTTTATAAAAGCCAATGCCCATTAGTTTTCAAAAACATCTTAAATCTTACTTCTCGATTGCTCTTATTTGGGTAGCCGTTAGTTGTACAAGACCGCCTGAATTACCAATAGAACCCATAATAAGCTTTCAAAATATTGAATTTGAAGAGGTTGTAGAAGTTATTGGCCAAACAGGTATTGAAATTCGAACTGGTCTTTTAAGTCTTTCATTCAATATTTCGGATGGAGATGGCGACATCGGATTTGATGGCGGTGAAGCTGGCCCTGATTTCGATTTTATTCGTGACAATGCTGGTCGCATTATTCAATTTGGGCAACGCCCCCAAGACCCTCCTTTCACTTGTGTAGATTACTTACTTGAATCTCTTGAAGGTGCCAATGGTATTGATTTTAATGAAGATGGCGATGCCACCGATACATTAAGAATTACACTCAACGAAGATCGATTTAATTTCTTTATCGATTTCTTTGTAAAGAAAAACGGAACGTTCGAAGAGTTAGATTTCAGAAAAATTCCAGAATCTGCCAATGGCCAAACGCTTTGTGGTGAAGTTCCATTTGATAGCCGAATCCCATGCCTTTCGACTGAAGCAAATCCATGCAGAGATTTAACTCAAAATCCTGGCCCAATAGAAGGCGTCATTAAATATGAAATGCAATCTGGTTTGTTTGTTCCTGTATTCAGGCTTGACACCATAAAGGTTGTTTTTCAAATGCAAGACAGAGCATTACATAAAAGTAATATAATTGAAAGCCCTGAATTTACCTTGGCCACTATCAGACCAGGTGACTAGTTTAAATCTATTTGGTTTGTTTTACCTTGTTGACCTTCGAAAGAATTCTTTCAGATCTGAATAGGTTATCGGAGGACTGCAAAATCTTCATCTTAAGTTGAGCATTGTAATTTGGATTTTTACTTAAGAAATCACGAACAATTTTAACCGCAGATTCTGAGTTGTAACTATCTAGCGTTTGCCCCAGCCAACGACTTGGGAAAAAGATATCGCCTGTCTCTTGAATTTCCTTGAGTAACTCTAAACTTGGCTTAATGTATTTCTCAGACTCAGCCCTGCGTAATGGATGATGCAAATAGCTTAAACCTGTCAATACCCATGATTCAGTTTGACGATTCTCTTCATTTTTTAACGAATTAAAAAATGCATCGCGTTTCTCAACTGAATTCGATAAAGCTGGACTTACAAACTCAAACCTTCTTTTAGTATCTGGGTTTTTGATGGAATCTAACTGTTGCTTAACAATGGCTTCTGCCTTCTCAGGAAGTCTAATAGCTAACTGAGCGGCCAACGCCACTTTATCATTTTCTGAAAGATTTAGGCCTTGAACTTTTACTACACCACTATCACTCCATATATCATAGAGCCTGCCCACGTTATTTTCAGTAATGGTTATGTTTCTGAAAGTATTAAAAAAGATTTTTTTGGTGCTCGGAGAATCTGAAATAGTTTCCATGCAATAATACAGCAGACGCTCTAAATCAGGAGCCATCTGTGATCTTTCTATATCAGTCAGGAAATTCCAGTATATATTACTCAATTGGCCTAAAACAAGATTCAGAACAAGCTCATTCTTTTCCCTTATCATTACCCATTTGATGTTTTCGATATAGTTAATGCGCTGGGTTTTACCCTCTAAAAAGTTCTCATACAAGTTTACGAATACAGCCCCCTTTTCTAGGTCTGTCATCTTTCCGTATTTAGCTTGAATCATGTTCATATCGACTTGAAATAAACCATAACCGCGCCCATCAGCACTTAAAATCATATCAGAAAGTTTTTCAATAGGAAGGTCAATTTCTACTTGTGCCTTATCTGAAATAACTTTCTTGTATACTTTGGTATTATTGAGCCAAGCTGCTGCAGCCAAGCCTTGAGACCAAACTCGATCTAAACCATAAGGGTCTACTTGATTGAATTTTATTTCATTCAATGCTTTTCGTTCTCTAATGATTTCCAATTCAAATTCTGGTCGGCCAGGCGTATTCACCCATACTTCGCTCCACTTGATCAAGTCTTGCTCAGTCTTCTTATCCAAGATTTTAACCAAATCAGGCCAAGTGGCATTACTGTTCGAATAAGTCTTTAAGTACTCTTGCATTCCTTCCTGAAAGGTTTTCTCACCAATCAGCATCTCTAGTTGACGCATCATAATGGGCGCCTTGTTGTAGATAATGGCTCCATACATTTGTCCCGCCTCGTTGAGGTTGTTCAGCTCTTGACGAATTGGATTAGCACCTTCTGTTCTATCCACAGCATAGGCAGAAGGATAATGGCGTACTAGAAAACTCAAATCATGATCAATATCTGGGAAACTCGGGTTCACCATTTTTGCTGCCATAAAGTTGGCGAAGACTTCTTTAGTCCAAACATCGTTGAACCAGTCCATGGTGACTAAATCACCAAACCACATATGAGCGGTTTCATGTGCAATTAAGCTTGCACGGCTCAATAATTGAGACTGAGATGGATCTTCATCTAACAAAATACTATTGGCTTGATATTGAATTGCCCCAACATGCTCCATTCCACCATATTGAAAACTTGGAATGAGGGCGAAATCAAATTTCTTAAATGGATAAGGAATGGCGGTGTATTCTTCGAGCCACCTGATAGAAGCATCATGTAAGTAGAATGCCAAATCAGCATTACGATTCACCTTCACCGTGTCGGTTTCCCGATGCAGCATCGTCATTTCCCTGCCATTGATATTCTTTGTGATGGTCTTAAATTCACCTGCTACAAATGAGAAGAGATACGTGCTTATTAAATCTGATTTCTCGAATTGAATATTCTTTCTTCCATCCTTAACGCTCAATAAAGCCAAAGGCCCATTGGCAATGGCTGTCCAATTGGATGGCAAATCTAAGGTAAGTTCGTATGTCCCTTTTAAATTAGGTTGATCAAAGCATGGAAAGGCAGTTCTTGCTCTGTCTGGAACGAAAAGAGTATATAGAAAATCCTCATTTCGATTAAGCGAAGATTCACCAGCGAAAAAATTGAACTCTATAATATTCTTGCCTCTTCTGAGTAAATCCTTATTGATGATAATATGCTCATTAACAAAGTCTATCTCTGATGACTTATCATTTACGATTATACCTTTAAGTTTGTCTTTCGATTCTCTAAAGTCAAGTAAAAGATCTTCTGAAATATCTGCTAAAATGAAGCTTAGTTTTTCAATCGCTTGAATTGGTTGCTCAACTACATCTGGAACCCTAAATTCAAGTTGATAATTGATATCACTCAACTTTTCTTTCCTGGATTTGGCTAAAGCCAGCGAAATACCATTTTCAATCCCATCATTTTCCTTACTTCCCGAGCAGGCAGAGATGAACAAAAGCAAGCTTAAAACAAGTATATTTCTCTTCATCATATTAGAATAAAATCTTTTCTCAATTCTGGAGGAATCCCAAAAACTTCGCCCATAAAGCGATCCATATCTTCCTTGGTTTGCTTTGAAAGCAGGGCATTCAATTCTTCAATGGCCAAATCACCAATCATGTAAGGGGGCATGAAGTCAGTAACCATTTTGTCTCCCTTAAAACAAGCAGCAACTTGATATTCATTCATCTCAGCTTCTGGCGTACCATGAATCATGCAATGGGACATCCATTTTTGAGGATCGTCAGGGTGCTCTTGAATTCTCTGCTGCATCGCACTCACATCCATTTTAGTCATCATGTAATTAGTGAGGTTTTGCATGCTTTCAGCCGAAAGACTGTCTTTCATGTTCTCGTAGCATTCGCTGCAAATGGCATACTCAAAAAGCACTTGAGTTGAATTCAAATTAGGGTAGCGCTTGAATACTTTTTCGATCACATAATAGCGTTCGCCTTTGAGCAATTCATAATCACATTGAATGCAATGTGTTAAATAGCCTTTCGTATCCGAATTTCGAAACATTTCCGGAATCGGTAATCCACGCTCCCTATTGTCGTCTTGCATGCCTTTTCTTTTAAACTAAAACTCGTTGCTTAATTTCTAGCCACCATGGTAGAAGCCGCTTGCGCAGCCGGGAAAATAATGGTATCGCTAATATTGACATGCGCTGGTCGCGTCACTATAAATCGAATCAGGTCCGCAATATCTTCTGGCTGAAGCGCATCGAATCCCTCATATACCGTTTTAGCACGATCATCATCACCTTTAAATCGCACCAAAGAGAATTCCGTTTCTACCAAACCCGGACAAACCTGAGAAACCTTAACGCCTGTTCCGTTCAAGTCCATTCTCATGCCATTATTGATGGCATCTACGGCATGTTTAGATCCGCAGTACACATTGCCGTTCGGGTAAGCTTCTTTGCCAGCAATCGAGCCTATATTCACTATATGGCCTGATTTTCTTTCCACCATCCCCGGCACAATTGCTTTAGTCACATAAAGTAAACCCTTCACATTGATGTCTATCATGGCATCCCAGTCCTCCACGTTTCCATCTTGAATTTTACCTAAGCCGTGTGCATTACCAGCATTGTTGATCAGCACATCTATGCTCTTCCATTCATCGGGAATTGAAGCCAAGGTTTCAAAAACGGTTTCCTTATCTCGCACATCGAAAAGGAGTTCTAGCGTTTTCACACCCAGTTTAGAAGACAAATCTTTAAGTCTTTCTGGTCTTCTTCCGCAGATAATTAATTGATATCCTTCTTTGGCCAAAGCCTTTGCCGTTGCCCATCCTATTCCTGAGGTAGCTCCGGTCACCATTGCAATTTTGCTCATTCTTCAATGCTTTCTTAAGCTTCGAATTTAGAAGAAATAAGCGGAAGAATGAAGGTAAATATGATTTGGAATAGCTTCTAATTAATCCGTGAAATGGAGGTAAATCGAGAAGTTATGGGTTGTAATTCGACCAATCCCATTAGAGTAGAAGTTGTTATTGGCATTGATTACATTCATCAAACCTCGGGAGTAACGAATTTCAGGGGCAAATTTGAAGAACTCAAAATAGTTTTCGAGGCCAACACCTACTTCAAACTTAATATCAGCCTTCCTTATTTCTAGTCTATCGGTGGTGGTTAACTCTTCGGCCTTGCCAGATCGAACAGATGCACTAGCTCCAACAATGACGTACATTCTTAAATTGTCTCTTCTAATTGAACGGTATTTAAGGTAGACCCCGGGTTCTATTCTTGTGCTTTCAATCAATTGCTCATCGACAGTGCCATCCGTCATATTGTAATCAACCATTTGCTGATACAGCGCAATTTTTACCGGAACAATTCTAAGGATCAGTTGATCATCCAATCGGAAATTCACCATAAAACCTAGGTTAAAACCCGAGTTCTTTTTGGCTACAATGGACGACACATTGTCGTAATCGACAGCAGAAAAAGCATCGGAATACTTGATGCCGTAGTAATTCTGGTGATAGCCCAGAAAAAAACCGTATTTGATTAATTTATCATCTGTACCAATCCGATGCATTGTGACAGGTTCTTTTTGTGCAAATGCAGCATTGCTTAACAGCAAAACCAATAAAAAAATTATTTTTGGCCTATGTATATAGAGCTTATACCAAAAGTGAGTGGCTTGCATTTAGTATCTTTAAATCCAACTTCTTCTAAAATATCCAAGAAACGCTGACCATCAGGAAATACTGCCACCGATTCTGGTAGGTAAGTATACGCTGATTGATCCTTCGAAACTAATTTACCAATGATCGGCAGTATTGCTTTAAAATAAAAATTATACAACTGCTTCATCGGGAATGCTTTGGGTTGTGAAAACTCAACAATTACTGCTTTTCCTCCTGGTTTTAAAACCCT
>JBLIKG010000008.1:0-24601 GCA_047636255.1 Roseivirga sp.
GCGAAGTGTTCAGGACTTGGAAAATCCTGAAATAGCTTTGGTGTCACCATATTGATGCGCTTGTCAGTGCATTGCGCACTTAAAACCACAGCCACCAAAAGTTCGAACGGATTGCCATAAGCCAATTCCGTTTCCGCTTGGGGTTGATGGTTACTGAAATAGTCTATAAAAGCCTCATATCTCTGCTTTCTCGTCATGCCCCTAAATTAGGCTATTTCGAAGAATGTAGGTCATAGGATTTAGAGTAACTCAGTATTTTATCGACTGATTTGAAAGAAGGTGCTCTTTCTACCAAATCTAAAGCGCCAATTGTTCTTTGAAGCGCGCTCAATTCTTCAGCAAGCTCTTCGTCAAAAATAGCTGCTGTTTCGATCTCGATATTTTCTTCTGCGTGGGTCTCCTGATAGACGTATCTAATCAGATCATTCTGGGTAAAGGTTTTTATCATACGCAACATTTAGTTTATCCATCCTCTTTCTGAGGTTGATCAGAGCATAGCGCATTCTTCCCAAGGCCGTATTGATGCTTACATCAGTTAATTCGGCAATTTCTTGAAAACTCATTTGCATATAGTGTCTCATCATCAATACCTCACGTTGACTTTCAGGTAATTCCTGAATCAACTCTCTCAATAACGTGTGAGTATCTTCTTTTATTTGACGGTCCTCGATGGAATCTTCTGAAAACTCCAAACTGTTAAACACATTGCTTCCATCTTCCAATACAATTGTAGGGTAGCGCTTGGCTCTTCTAAAGTGGTCAATGGATAAATTATGTGCGATACGAGTCACCCAAGGTAAGAATTTACCTTCTTCGTTATAGCGACCCGATTTCATTGTATTCACTACTTTGACATATGTTTCTTGTAAAAGATCTTCGGCCAAGTCATGATCTTTCACAATCATATAGATTGTGGTAAAGATTTTGTTTTTATGACGTGTGACTAATTCTGTGAAGGCTTCTTCACTACCATTTTTGTATAGCGAGATCAGTTGACTGTCGCTTACTTCGTATTTCCTCATGTTAGTATTTGTTAGGTCTAAGTAGAGGTCTTTACATATGGTAACGTTTAGATTTGGAACGGTTTAACAATAGAATCAATCTCAAAAGTATTCATTCAATCAAAGAATGCAAATTTTTACAGAGTAAATTTTGAATTTCTAAGTGAGAACTAAATCCCTGAGGTAGATTCTCAGAACTTTACACAACTATCCTGCCAAAGAGGCAAATATAATTCTGATCATCGATTTCTTTTTCAATTAACAAATAGCCGTAAGCTCTGTTATCTTTGTAATCTTATGAATTCAACAACTTTAGCAGCCAACACCCCTATTGATGACCTAGACCCTAAAGAGTTCATTATCATTAAGGGAGCAAGGGTAAATAACCTTAAAAGCGTGAATGTAGCCATCCCAAGGAATAAATTGGTGGTGGTAACTGGGCTTTCGGGCTCGGGAAAATCTTCTCTGGCTTTTGATACGCTCTTTGCTGAAGGTCAACGGATGTACGTTGAAAGTTTGAGTTCCTATGCACGCCAGTTTTTAGGCCGAATGGAAAAGCCTGAAGTGGATTATATCAAAGGTGTTTCTCCAGCCATTGCCATCGAACAAAAGGTTAATACTCGGAACCCACGCTCTACGGTGGGTACAACAACAGAGATTTACGATTATTTGAAACTGCTTTTTGCTAGGGTGGGCAAAACCTACAGTCCCATAAGTGGAGAGGAGGTAAGCCGAGATAGCGTTACCAACATTGTTGAGTTTTTAATGGCCAAGGCCGAAGGGACAAAAGTGATGATTCTTTGTCCATTGGTTGAAAAGGAAGAAAGAGGCTTAGCAGAAGAGCTTAATCTTTTGCTGCAGAAAGGATATACAAGAGTTTTAGCCAAAGGCGAACCATTTTTTATAGAAGACCTTCTTCAAAATGAGAAAAATATTCTCTCCACTGATTTAGAGATCTTGATTGATAGGGGTGTCGTTGCTCATAACGAAGACACTCAATTTAGATTTTCAGACTCTGTTCAAACCGCCTTATTCGAAGGGCAAGGAGATTGTATTATAGAATTCCCGGGTGAGGGTAGATTGACTTTTTCTGATCGCTTCGCAGCGGATGGAATTTTGTTCGAAGAGCCTTCTGTGAATCTCTTCACATTCAACAACCCTTTTGGTGCTTGTAAGCGTTGCGAAGGCTTTGGAAAAGTATTGGGGATTGATCCGGACCTTGTCATTCCAGATAAATCATTGTCTGTTTTTGAAGGAGCGATTGCTCCTTGGCGTAGCGAAACCATGAATCTATGGTTGCAACCGCTAATCAAGCACGGAATAGAATTCGACTTTCCTATCCATAGGACTTTTTCCGAATTGACGGAAAAGGAAAAAGAACTGCTTTGGACAGGCAATAAATACTTTAAAGGGATCAACAAGTTCTTCGATCACCTTGAGGCCAAATCCCATAAGATTCAATACAGGGTAATGCTTTCTCGCTATCGTGGAAGAACAGACTGCCCAGAATGCAAAGGAACAAGGCTGAGAAAGGATGCTTCTTATGTCAAAATTGAAGGCAAGAGTATTTCAGACATTGTTTTAATGCCTGTGGAAAATTCAGCCATTTTTTTCAAAGAACTAAAGTTTTCTGCCCACGATGAAAAAGTAGCCAGAAGATTGCTTCAAGAAATTGAGAATCGATTGGAATACCTCGAAAGAGTAGGATTAGGCTATATCACACTGAATAGATTGACCAGTACACTTTCTGGTGGGGAGTACCAGAGAATTAAATTGGCGACCTCTTTAGGTAGTGCTTTGGTGGGTTCCATGTACATCCTTGACGAACCAAGCATTGGTTTGCACCCAAGAGACACGGATCGACTGATTTCAGTACTGCTGACTCTTCGAGATCTGGGCAATACCGTTGTGGTGGTTGAGCATGAGGAAAAGGTAATGGACGCAGCCGATCAAATCATAGATATCGGTCCCGATGCGGGTACTCACGGTGGCGAATTGGTGTTTCAGGGTACTATCGCAGAATTGATTGCAACGGGGACTTCACATACCGCAAACTACTTGAGCGGAAGAGAGAAACTCCAAATTCCGACCCAAAGAAGAAAATGGAGAGATAGCTTAAAGGTTATCGGAGCAAGAGAAAATAACCTTCAAAATATCAATGTCGATATTCCTTTGGATATACTGACGGTCATTACGGGAGTCAGCGGATCAGGAAAATCAACTCTCATCAAGAAAATTCTATATCCTTCATTAGGAAAAATGCTCGGCACGGTCGGTGATCAAACTGGGAAAATGGATGCCCTGGAAGGAGATGTTAAAAAAGTAACGCAAATCGAATTTGTTGACCAGAACCCAATTGGAAAATCATCACGTTCCAACCCGGTTACCTATGTGAAGGCTTATGATGCCATTCGCAATTTATATTCTAGCCAACCGCTCTCAAGCCAAAGGGGATACAAACCAGCCTTCTTCTCATTCAATGTAGATGGTGGGCGTTGCGAAACTTGCCAAGGAGAAGGAGTGGTGAAGATTGAAATGCAGTTCATGGCAGATATTCAATTGACCTGCGAAAGCTGCAAAGGGCAGCGCTTTAAACAAGAAATTTTAGAAGTCACTTATAATGACAAACACATTTCCGATGTGCTTGAAATGACCATTGACGATGCCATGATCTTCTTCAAAAATGAAAAATCAGTTTTCAATAAATTGAAACCATTGCAAGAAGTTGGCCTTGGTTATATCCGTTTGGGACAATCCTCTAATTCATTAAGTGGAGGAGAGGCACAAAGGGTGAAGCTGGCTTTCTATTTAGGAAAAGGAAAATCAAATTCGAATGAACACATCCTTTTCATTTTTGATGAACCGACTACTGGCTTGCATTTTCACGATATCAGCAAGTTGATGAAGGCGATAAACGCCTTGATTGAACAGGGCAACTCGGTAATCATTATTGAGCATAATACTGAGGTAATTAAGCTCGCAGACTGGATCATTGACCTTGGCCCAGAAGGTGGACACAAGGGTGGCAAAGTTACATTTACAGGTACTCCTGAGGAAATGGTAAAGCTGAAGGATAACCATACCGCCAAGTACTTGGCTGAGGTGATTTCTTGACCCTTTTTTTTTATTAGGTTACTAAGGGTGAAATTAATTGTTCCACCCCCTGCCCCAGCCTGCGGGGGACAATGACAGCAGTAGTTAATTTAGCTTGATAACTTTTATCTTACCTCTGCCGCTGTCCTCCCTCTTGCCTTCGCGTAGCTTCGGCAAAGCGAGGTGGGGAGGTGGCCAAGGCCGGAGGGGGATTTAAAACCTACTCCGACCTCAACGCATTAGCTGGATTACTCTTTACGGTTTTCATGGAAATTATGCTAATGGTCAGCCCGATTAATGCGATTACGCCAACAGCTGTAATGATATAAGCAACGGGACTAATACCAATTTGGTAAGTGAAATTGCCCAACCAATCTTTCATAAAGAAGATAGAAAGAGGTACTGCAATAAGAATAGCCAAGCCAGCGATGAGTAAATACTTCAAGTTCATCAGCCATAAAATTTGAGCAGCCGATGCGCCCATTATCTTCCGAATACTGATCTCTTTTACCCTTTGTCCGATCACGATAGAAATGATGCCGAAAAGACCACCGCAAGCCAATAATATTGAGATTGCAGAGAGCAGAGTAACAAGCGTTAAAGTCCTGGATTCTTCTTGGTAAAGCGAAGCTATTTCATCGTCTAAAAACTGATAATGGAATTCTGAATCAGGAAATAGTTCTTTATAGTCAGCTTCAATTTGGGTAATGGTTTTGCTCAAGTCATTTGGGCTGACCTTGATCAATGCATAGTTTAAGTTGTGCGGTTGCATTACCATGATCATGGGCCTGATTGGCTCATGCAGCGATCTGTAATGAAAGTCTTCAACAACTCCGACTATCGTGCCTTTTACTAAGTTCTCATTGTCCACCCAGACGAGCGTTTGCCCTACAGGATTCTCTACATTGAGTTCATCATTGGCTGACTGATTCAACACAAATGAAGTTCCTGCAGAATCAGCAGAAAACTCTTTATTTAACATTCGGCCAGCTGCAAGTTTTAGTGCTAAGACAGAAGCCACATCATCATCGATGAACATTTCAGAAGCATCAATGGTCAATGAAGGGTTTTTTTCAAGATAAAGAGGATGTTGGTTAAACTGTCCGCCAGGAATATTAGAAACCGCAGCGATTTCCGAGATGCTGGCGTTTTTAAGCATCTTATTTTTGATGAGCTTAGTATTGGGGTTCCATCCGTCAATATCTAAAACCAATAGGTTGTCTTGCTTAAAACCTAGATCCTTCTCCTTCAAAAATGTGATTTGATTTTTGATGATGATACTTCCGCTGATCATTATAATCGCAGCAATAAGCTGAACCGCTAGAAGGCCATTTCGAATGTTACTGCCTCCTAATTTGCTCAATTTTAAGCCTTTTAGGATTTGACCTGCTTCAAAAGAATTCAAATAAAGGGATGGATAAATGGCTGACAGAAAAGCTGTGATCACCGATATTGAAAGTAGAAATACAATCAAATCAGACTGAAATAAATCAGACACGACTATATGGCCATTGACCAACTGATTAAATGAATTTTCGAATAGGAACATGGCGAGGAATGAAAGTCCGAGTGCCAGAAAAGTGGTCAATAATGCTTCGAAGGTAAATTGAGAAAACACTTGTGATTTATGTGCTCCTAATGTCTTCTTTACACCCACTTCTTTAAGTCGCTGTGCGGCTTTTGCGGTATTCAAATTCACAAAATTGATGATGGAAATGAGTAGGATAAACAAGGCACTGAGACCATAGATAAGCAGATAACTTGTGCTTCCGTTGTTTTCTAATTCCCATCGGATATTAGACTGAAGATGAATATTCTCGATCGGCTGTAATTCAAATTTGAGATTACCATTTTTTAATGCGGCAAGGTTTTCCTGAGTCCAGTTCAGGTACTCTGGAGCCCAATCCGGGATTTTAGCTTCGAAGCGCTTTGCATCGGTATTATGTGCAAGCTTCAAATAGTTAAAATGGCCAAAGTCGTCCCAAGACATCCACGGGTCATTGAATTGAAGTGATTTAAGCGTAACATAAGAAATCAAAAAGTTATAGTGAAAGTGGGTGTTCACTGGGGCATCCTCAATCACCGCGGCTACTTCAAGCATGTCCGTCATACCACTGAACGATAACCTTTGACCTACAGCATCTTCATTGCCAAAATAACGTTCAGCTGTGGATTGCGATAGAATAATGGTATTGGGTTCTCTTAGTGCTTTATCCGCATTTCCAGCAATTGCTTTAAAGCTGAAGACATCAAAGAAGGTACTATCCACGAAATAGCCATTAGGCTCATTAAAACCGATGTTCTTTTTTTCATTCTTGAGCGGGACCGTTGTTTTGGTAAGCGCAGGTCCGTAAATCGGAGATAAGCTTACCGCATCGATCACTTCTGGAAAGTCATTGACCAAAGCCTGTGCTAAGGGATGTGGAGTTCTGGTTTGAGGGTTGTCGCTCATCCAAGCCACTCGGTAGATATCCTCCGAATTATCAAAAAATGAATCGAAGGAACGCTCGAATTTTAAATGCAGATATATGAAGCCACAAACGCTAAAGGCCACAATTAGACCAAGTAAATGAAAGCTTGTCTGTAATTTTTGACGGAGCATTCCACGCCACGCAAATTTTAAATAACTTCTGTACATGATGATTGAGTTTGAGTTTTGACCAAATTTTTTGAGTGCGAAAGGGCGAAGAAAATTCAGCATGTGATACCAATAATTTAAGTCTGTTCTCAGCTTAGATTTTTCTTCTCTTTCAGCTTGATAATATTCATGTAAATCACCTTCAATCTCTTCAAATAGACTTTTTTTGCATATAAGCGAGAGCAGCTTAACGGCAGTTTTTGGAGGTGAGTATGGAGTCTTAATAGCCACTTAGTTTGATTACTTTAAGTGCCAGCTCTGGAATTTGATTAAAAAGTGAATTTCTCAGTTCATGGTTATTTTCAAGTGCTCGCTTGCCGCTTGCAGTGATAGAAAAAATGCGTTTTCTGCGTCCGCCACGTTCATGGGTGCCTTCTGCTAGGTTTGATTGCAGAAAGCCTTTTTCTTCGAGTCTGCTCAATGCGGAATGCACAGCCCCAATGGCTACCTTTCTCTTGGTTTGATTGATGATTTCTTCTCGAATGCTTAAGCCGTAAGCTTCTGGAAATAATACGCCAACCACAAGCAGTACGAGCTCTTCAAATTCACCTAATTGCGTTCCTTTCATAGATCAAAATTCGTATTTGTAGAACAAACATAATCAAAATCTACAAATATGAAAATTGATTTTAAATAATTGAGATAGTTGTTGAGTTCTTAACGACTTTAATATCGCACCAAAACTGTTATATAGTTTTTTATCCTGAGCGCTCCGAAGCATCGGAGGAAGGAACTAGAATTACACTCTAGACCCTTCGTAAACTCAGGGAAAGAAGTATTTCATGGTTACTTTTATTCTTAAGAATTAGCTATCTGCAATCCATCGTAGAGTTTTCTAAAAAATATGATTAACAATTTTAAGAGTTCAAAGAGATGTTTTAAGGGGTTGAGCTGAGATTTTTCTTGGCAAATTGGTTTCTGAAGATTTGTCGCCCGACACCAATTACATTCGACATTACGATTAAAACAGCACCTAGAATTTTTTGAGCAGGCATTGCTTCGTCCAGAAAGAAATAGCTGACAATCATGGCAACAGGTATACTTAAATAGTAGATCAAACCAGAGGAGGTATTGGGCAAATTTGTAGTGGCCCGCAACCAAAGCGTATGTGCCCCTAGTGTACATATAACGGCTAAAATGCCTAAATATCCCCAGTCTGATTGAGATAAATTCCATTCAGTTTCTGAAATGAAAAAGGTAAAGAAGATTAGTGCAAAACTGTACTGACCCCATGCTCGCGTATAGGAGTAGATATGCTTATTTTTCTGCTGAAGTAAGGGCAGAATGGCAAAGAAAAAGGCACTTACAAGTGCGATTACAAGGCCCAAGGTGTAGTTATTCCCTAGCGTAAATTCCGGTACGATCAGCAGGATTCCGCATACCGCTAAAGCGATCATTGCCCAATTAAATGCGGTTGGTTTTTTCTTATGAATGAACCAATCAAAAAGAAGCAGATAAATTCCAAAGGAAGAAACACCTAAAATAGCAAGCGAAGGAGTTGCCGTCTTCACGGCCGTAAAATAAGTGACCCAATGCAGGCCAAAAACTAAACCTATCAAGGCCAGAGATTTCCAATCCTTTTTACTTAAACCTTTAAGCCTTTTGTAGCCAACAAATAGAAAGTAGACTAATATTGAGGCAATGGCCAATCGCACTACACCAATAGTAAAAGCATTGGCAGATACTTTCTTAATGAACACAGGAGTACAACCAAAAAGGAATGAGGCTAGAATACCTTCGATGTAATGGCGAGTGTTCAATTTTTTGATGGCAATAAACGAAAAAAAGCACAGCCGTAGAATGGCAGTGCTAAGTAAATTTTCAATTTGAATATTTTATTTCTCTTTGAGTAAACCTTTTCTCTTCATGATGGTTTCCACAAATTTGATTTCGTTTTCTGTTTTGAAAACTCCAAAAGGAAAGAGCATCATTTGAGCCTTATTAACTACTAGAACGAATTGCTTTTTATCGACCCAAGCCTTTTTGATTTGTTCCCATTTCATGGGCATTCCTTGTTTGGAGTTCAGCTTGATCAAAATTTGACGGCTATCAATTTCGTACGAAAGTTTTTCGAAGAGCATTTTACTTTGCTCTAATTGAGTTACGCCAGTAAATTGAATCAGCCAGAAAAGGAGATAAAGCACAAAGGCGATCATTGCACCAATCCACCACCAGTTGGATGGAATTACAAAGGTCATAGAAGAAATAGCAACCGCTATTAAAACTACCCACCATTGTTCTTTTAAAATATTGCGCATTCCAGCGCGTACGTATGCTTTTTTATCTAAAGCGTATTTTTTTGTCTTTACAATCATGATTAAAAATCCCTGCTAACTAACACAGTTTCGAAAAAGGAACACAAACATAATGATCAAAACCAAGGCTTCAATCATTAAGACTAAAAAATTGCGTTTGTTGCTTTTCAAATTAATTTTCGGCTTTAAGACTAATGTCCAAACTCTTGGCAGAGTGGGTCAGTGCTCCAACGGAAATAAAGTCTACACCAGTTTCAGCTACGGCCTGAATGGTTGTTTCGCTAATACCTCCGGAGGCCTCTGTTTCTAAACTGCCTTGGATCAGCACTAGTGCTTCCTTCATTAATTTTGGGCTCATGTTGTCGAGCATGATTCTATGCACTCCCGATAAGCTCAATACCTCCTTAACTTCATCCAGATTCCTTGTTTCAACTTCAATTCTTAAATCTTTACCTGTTACAGCTAAATAATCCTGAGTTGCAGAAACAGCCTGAGTAATACCTCCAGCAAAGTCATTATGGTTGTCCTTCAACATAATCATATCGAAAAGGCCGAATCTATGATTAACCCCACCACCAATGTGAACGGCCCATTTTTCCATTAACCTGAAGTTAGGCGTAGTTTTTCGAGTGTCTAAAAGCTTGGTTTTGGTATGGGAAATGAGCTTCGACAACTTGCTGGTATAAGTAGCAATACCACTCATGCGCTGCATGCAATTCAGCATTAATCGCTCCCCTGCTAATATCGCTCTTGAATTGCCATGAAGCTTCATGATGATGTCACCTCTAAGCACAGGCTCACCATCTTCTATCAAAGCTTCAATTTCAATATTAGGATCTAGTTTTTTGAAGATGACTTTTGCCAAGTCAATACCTGCAATGATACCACTATCCTTCATTAGCAGATAAGCACTGTTTTTTGCGTCTGCTGGAATTGAGGCGAGTGAGGAATGATCACCATCGCCAATATCTTCGGCTAATGCTGAATTAATAAATTGATTAAGGGAGTCTTCGTTGATGTATTTCGGCCACATAGACCAAAATTAGCAAATAGATTGGCTTGCTTAACGGTCTTCAGTAAATTCTAAGCGATAGATTTTGTACTGATCCTTGTATTTTTTTGCTCGAACGACCACTCTGTATTTCTGATTTCCAGAAGTATAAGAACCGATTGCATAGATAATCCCACCTGCTGAATTGCCTTCATGGATGAATTCGGTTTCATTCGCGGGATGTTGTTGAAAGAATTGCTTTAAAACTATTTCTGCTTGGTTGGCGCTATAGTCTTTTTTCTCGTTCTCTAATTTAATTTCTACACGGTCGCTTAGGTATTTAGCCAATTCACGCGAACTCGAAGATTTTAATGCTTCTTGAACGTTATTAATTATAATTTCTTCGCTTGTTTGGGAATAGCTCGAAAAGCCAATGGCCAAGAATAGAAGAAAATATATATACTTAATTATTTTTTGATGCCTCATTTTGAATGACTTAGCTTCTGACCATAACGAAAACAATGCCAGTTATTGTTCTGCATTTGCAAGTTCTAATTCAAATTAAGACAATCGGCAAAGACTTACAAACCCCCACAGAATATTAATATATTTGTCCAATGGAAAAGCGCGTACTTTTAATGATCCTCGATGGTTGGGGAATTGGGACTAATTCGGCTGTTTCAGCGATTGATCATGCCAAAACACCCTTTGTAGATTCACTCTATAAAAATTACTCACATAGCAAATTGGAGGCCTCTGGTTTAGCGGTTGGTTTGCCTGCTGGGCAGATGGGTAATTCAGAAGTGGGCCACATGAATATTGGTGCAGGAAGAGTGGTGTATCAGGATTTAGTGAAAGTAAATAAGGCCGTTGAAGAAGGTACTTTGGCCGAAAATCAGACTTTAAAGGACACTTTGTCTTATGCCAAATCAAACAATAAAAAGGTCCATTTCATTGGATTATTGTCTGATGGAGGTGTGCATTCTCATATCGATCACTTAAAAGGGTTATTGACGATTGCCCATGACAATGGGCTTAAGGAAGTGTTTGTCCATGCCTTTATGGATGGACGAGATACGGATCCAAAAGGTGGAAGTGCTTATATGGCCAACTTAGAAGCGCACATGTCCAAAACCACAGGGGCGGTGGCTTCAGTAGTCGGAAGATACTTTGCCATGGACCGTGATAACCGCTGGGAAAGAGTAAAACTCGCCTATGATGCTATGATAAATGGTACAGGAGAGGCGACTGAAAATATTCAAGAAAGCATCAAAAAATCATATGCAGCTGGCGTAACGGATGAATTTATTCAACCAATTATCCACACAAAGAATGGTAAGCCGGTCGGAAATATTGAAGAAAGAGATGTCGTGCTTTGCTTCAACTTTAGGACTGATAGAGGAAGAGAGATTACGCAAGCTTTAACTCAAAAGGACTTCCCTGAGCAAAATATGAAAGCATTGGATCTGTATTATGTCACCATGACGAGCTACGATGATTCTTTCAATGGTGTTCATGTGATGTTTGATAAAGACAACCTTAAAAATACATTGGGCGAAGTATTGGCTGCAGCGGGTAAAAAGCAGATCAGAATTGCCGAAACAGAAAAATATCCACACGTTACATTCTTTTTTAGTGGAGGTAGAGAAACGGTTTTTGAGGGTGAAAGTAGAATTCTTTGTCCTTCTCCTAAGGTAGCCACTTACGATCTGCAACCCGAAATGAGTGCCAATGATATTAAAGAAGCTATCGTTAAAGAATTAGATAAACAAGAGGTCGATTTTGTTTGCTTGAACTTTGCCAACCCAGATATGGTAGGTCATACAGGCGTTTTCGAAGCTGCAGTCAAGGCTTGCGAAACAGTGGATGCCTGCGCTGAAACCGTTGTATCTGCAGCCCTTAAAAACGGCTATACCACTATAGTAATCGCTGATCATGGTAATTCTGACATGATGATAAATCCTGATGGAAGTCCAAATACTGCACATACTACGAACTTGGTGCCTTGTATTCTCGTTGATAATGAGCTGCGACCTCAAATGAAAGATGGTAAACTGGGCGATTTGGCCCCAACCATTCTTCAATTAATGGGTGTTGAAAGACCAGCAGAAATGACAGGGAACATTCTTATATGAAATTGAAATACCTATTCTTATTTGTAGTGATTGCATTGTGGGGATGCGATGAAGGTCAAAAATCTGAGCCAATTAGAACAGGGATCTATTTTGATCTTGTAGAATTATTGGATCAGCAAGCGCAACTTTTGGCCGAAGTGAAGCCAAGCTTTACCAAGGAGCTCACCGTGAATGGTGAAACAGAGACAATTAGTCTTGAGTTAGATTCAGCCAAGCATTGGAAGGCGCAATTGGCCTTATTTTATCAGGCTGACATTAATAAATTGGGATTAGAAACGGCTTATGTAACTGAAGAATTTCCTCTTGGAGAAAACCAAAAGAAAATAATTGATCAAGCAAAAGGACCAAAAGCCACTGTGCGATTAATAGAATACAACTATTTTAATGAGCAACTCACTAATATTCGAATTCTGTCTAGAGAGAATAATACCGTTTACGAATTCGATAAGGAATTAAATCTCAACTTTAGTATGGTAGATAATGTCAACCGAATTTCCAGTTTTTCAATTGTTGGAAATCAAGACATGATCATGAAGAGCAAATTGGATTTTAGCTTAAATGCGGTAATAGGAAAATAGCTATAATCTGAATAAGGCCTGAAGTAAGCCAACATTCTCTTTCCCTTCTTTAACTAGAAATAAAGGAATATCACCGCTTTCCATGACTAGTTTTTCGGCAACGCTACCAATCAGGAAAGCTGCTGCACTTGTTCTTCCCTTTGAGCCAAGTACAATCATATCGACATTCTTTTCTGAGCCCGTTCTATAAATTTTGTCTGCCGGATGCGGATCGTCATCTAAAGCATAGGTATGCTCATAGGTAATTCCATCGAGATTGATCTTTTTGAAGAATTTATCGCAGTCGCGTTTGGTGTTTTCCAACATTATTTCTGCAAATTCCTCATAGCTTTTTCCTGATTTATAATAGCCATTTGGCACTTTGAAGACATTGTTGCTCAATAAAATAGCGCCAGTCTTTCTCTGAATATCCATGCCGATTTCAAAGGCCATCAACGAGTGATTTGAAAAATCGACAGCAACCATAACCTTATGGATTTCGAGCTTTGGATTTTCTGGAACAAAGATTACTGAAGAGGGGGCACTTTTGGCGATCTTTCTTGAATTAAGACCAGTACCCAGAATTTCTTTTTTTCTACCCAAAAGCATTAAATCAATCACTTTGACTTTGGCCATTTTTAGTACTTCATCGGTTTTATTCCCAGTGGCTACTAACACTTGAACATCACATCCTTCTGGTGTTTGAAAGTCCGCTTCAAGATTACCCTTTATTTCATGCACTAGAGTTTCATCTAATGGGGCAACCAGGTCGGGATACTTCTCTTGAATCTCTGCAGGTAGTTCAAATGATTCTGCAACGTGGAAAAAATAAATTGAGTTAATTTCGAAAACCTTAGCAATCATGGAAGCATATTTTATTAGATGCTTATCCATTTCGGTAAGGTCTAAACAGACCATCATTCTTTGAAACTTGCTTAAATCGTGCATGATTGAACAAATTAGTTAGACACGTAATTTATTGAAATAATTAGCCCAAGTCTACGTATCTCAAGTTTTTTTAAAGCAGATTTTAATGAAAGTTGGGCTTTCAGATCAACATTTCTAACTTCGTGACCTTTTATAATCATTGAATACCTTGTCAGACAATAAGTTTTTAGAGAAAATGCAAGAGCGATGGCACCTAAAGTCGCTCACTCAAGTAGTATTGGTGCTGATTGTTTTTGCCCTAACAGGTAGTTCCGTTGTCTTTTTAAAACCTTTGGTTTTTAATTTATTCGGGATGGAGAAAATGGTTGGGCCAAAAGGATTCATTATTTATTTAATACTTGTATTTCCGTTATATCAGGTTTTACTAATGGTTTATGGCACATTGCTTGGTCAGTTTTCTTTTTTCTGGAAATGGGAAAAGAAAATTTTAACTTCAATCGCTGGTATTTTTAAACGAAGAAGTAAAACTTAATATTAATTTGGAACCATAACATCCTATGGTTATTATAGGTAGTGATTAATTACTTTTGAGACGTGGAGGAACATGTAAAGACATTATTGAAGGATCACGATTTAAGGCTCACTCAAGGAAGAGCAGATGTTATTGAGGTCTTTTTAAATAATAATATCGCGATCTCTCATGCTGATATTGAGTCAGCAGTGGATGGTAATTACGACCGGGTGACTATTTATAGAACTCTAAAATCTTTTCTCGATCGTGGGGTAATCCATAAAATCCTAGATGATAAAGGAGGCATTCGATATGCGCTTTGTGCCGAGGAGTGTCATGATGGTGACCATCAACATAATCACATCCATTTTAAGTGTAATACTTGTGAACAAACTACATGCCTTGAGCATGTTGAGATACCTTCTGTGAAACTACCGCGTAGTTTTACAGCAGAAGAAAGCAATTTTCTAATTACAGGGATTTGCGATAAGTGCAATAATAAGAATCAGTAGACTTCCTGAGGAATTTCTTTATAAGTTATCGGGCTATCCGGCCAAACCACTCCAGGCGGCAAATCAATTTTTGGTTGGTCAGAGATAAGACCATTTCCGTCATCATCATCATTGTCGATTGTAGACTTTCTTTTCTTCATCAACATAAAAGACAGATATGTCAAGATGACATAAGTGAGTCCGCTGAGTATCAAATCAAGGTATAGGCTGTTCATGTGAGTGAATGATCTAGGTAATTAAGATAGCCATCTTTTATTGAAAAGACAACGGATTGATTACTCTAAAAGTTTTTAAGCTAATTAAATCACAAAGAAAAGAATCCAGATCACGAAGAAGATCGGCAGCAATATTGGGATGGAGTATCGAAGAATATACCCAAAGAAAGATGGCATATGGATACCAGTTTGCTCTGCAATTGATTTAACCATAAAGTTAGGGCCATTTCCAATGTAGGTCATTGCGCCAAAGAATACCGCACCAACAGATATCGCAACTAAATTGACAATGGAGTGGTCATAAACACCACCATTGGCATAGTTCTGAACATCTGCTACTACATTAATATCGCCCCCTTGTGAAGCCAAGGCAGCCGCTAAAAAGTTTAAATAAGTAGGTGCATTATCTAAGAAGCCCGATAAAAAGCCAGTACCCCAATACAATGTATTTGGATTTATTAATGCCACTCCTGCTTCAGATTGAGCAAACTCGCTTACTAGTGCAAGGGCAGGCATCATCGTGCCGAAAATACCAACGAAGATAAACGCCACTTCTCTAATGGGTTCAAAATTAAACTCATTTCCTTTTATCGCTCGCTTGTCAGCAAATCTATATGAGAAAAATCCGACCGAGAACATAATGATTTCCCTTAAGAAAGAAAACTTTAACCCATGATAGTGAATGGCGGGGACACCTTCAATAACATTTGGGTCCAAGAAAACAGAACCAATAATTACAGCAAGCCAAAAGAAATTTCTAGCGCCTAAAATGGTTGTTTTGTTGGTATAATCAGGAACTTCATCTGGATCTTCATCTGTATTTCTTTTATCAAAAATGTAGAAGAGAATAGCTAGAATAATAAGGGCGGTGGCCCAGGGTAAAAAGTTATGTGCAATGGTCCATGTAAAAGGAACACCTTTAAGAAAACCTAAAAATAAAGGAGGATCGCCAATTGGAGTTAAAGCACCACCAATATTACTGACTATAAAAATGAAGAAAATAATATGATAAGGCTGAATTCTACCTTTATTCAAACGGATAAAAGGTCGAACTAAAAGCATTGATGCTCCTGTAGTTCCGATTAGATTGGAAATAATTGCCCCGATAATCAACAAACCAACATTAGTGAGAGGTGTCGCTTTCTTGTCGACATTAATCATTATTCCGCCAGAGGCAATATATAACGAGGACAGTAAGGCGATGAACTGAATGTATTCTGCTAGTGCATGTACGGGATGGCTAACATCCCCAATTCCAAATAGGTAATATAAAACAACAAGTGCAGCTAACGAAACAGCTACAATTGGATAGTTTTTGTGCCAAAAATGCTCATAAAACAACGGCCCCGTTGCGATCATTACAAGAAGCAGAATAAATGGAATTACTGTCCATCCGGGAGGAGAAATATGTTCTTCAGCACCAGATTCGTCAAGATGATCATCTTGTGCTTGTACAGCTTCATCATGCTGCTCAATCAATACTCGAGCATTACTAACCCCTAGTATAGGCTTCGCATTGGCGCTAAAGACCATTGCGATAAGGCATAATACAATTAGGATAGTCTTGTTCATTAAGGTCTGTGTATCGCTAAAATAGGCTTCTGAATTGACAATACAAATAAGTACTGCTAATTTGAGTCAAGATAGGAAATAGTGCTAAAAGCAATGTTAACTCTAAATCAAATTAGTTTCTTGAGCGCAATTTCAAAAGCTGAATTCGCTAAATGTGTTTTATTGTGGTTCGATTTTCTTACTTCTTCAAGTGCGGCCCGAATGGTTTGGGAAGTATCCTGAAAAATAGCTTGATCCGTGATTTCTACCAACCCGCTCATAAAATAGGCAAAGGCTCTTGCCATTCCGCAGTTGGCTATGAAGTCTGGAATTAAGGAAACACGTTCGTCTACAAATTGCGCGATTGGTCCAAAAAAGATTTCTTTATCTGCAAACGGAACATTGGCGCCAGAGGCAATTACTTCCAAATTTGTAGCTACCATTTGATCTACATTACCCTGATTTAATAATCTAGAAGCAGCTGCAGGAATGAATATTTCAGCATCCAAATCCCAAATTTTGGAATTTACTTCTTCGAATGGAAGCATCTTTTCTGCGACAAGCTGGTTGCCATTTCTGTTTAAGAACAATTGAGTAATTTCTTCGAAGCTGAAGCCTTCTGCTTTAATCACTCCACCATTTCTATCGATTATGCCAACGATCTTCACTCCTGCCTTAGATAAATAATAGGCAGCTGATGCTCCTACATTCCCCCAGCCTTGAATTACAGCATGCTTTGTATTAAGCGATCCACCCCAAATATCGTAGTAATGTATTACTGACTCTGCAACACCATATCCGGTAATTAAATCGGCAACGGTATATTTACGCTCTAATGAAGGCGTGTAGTTATTATCTTCAACTACTTTAGATACTCCTGTTCTTAATTGACCTAGTAGTTTAATTTTTAAAGGTTCGTTGGCTTGATAATGCCCATTGACAACCCCTTCCTGTGGATGCCAGAGTCCATAAGCCTCTGTAATAGGGATTACATCTGCAATTTCATCAATATTAAGATCGCCTCCGGTACCGTAATAATTTTTTAGTAATGGATAAACGGCTTTGTACCATCTCCTGAGTACCTCTTTTTTTCTCGGATCGTTAGGGTCGAAGTTAATACCAGATTTGGCTCCTCCGATGGGTGGCCCGCTTACGGTAAATTTGATCTCCATCGTCTTGGCCAGAGACTCAACTTCATGTCTATCCAACCCAATTCTCATGCGAGTTCCACCGCCTGCACTACCACCTCTTAGCGAATTGATCACTACCCAACCACAGGCTTCGGTTTCAGAATCATTCCATTCAAAAACAATTTCTGGCTTCTTATTTTCGAATTTTTCTAATAGGTCTCTCATTAAAATGCTTTCTTTGACGGGCGTAAAACTAATGATTAAAGCAGCAGTATCAGAAGTTTAGACAACGATTTGCTCTATAAAATTATTAAAACTATTTTTATAGTTGTAATTACTGTCACAGCTTTCTTTTGTTTATCGACTAAGGTTAAAAAGGGTTTCAGTCATTGTCGTGTCTAGTGTGAATTATTTGTGATTTTCTGATTCAATTGATAGGTAAGGACTTAAGAGATTATCGATTCAAAATTACGCAATCGTTAACATAAAATATTTATGAGATTCGGAAGAGGTCATTTCTTCTCAGTTATTCATAATTTTAGTTAAAATGTCTGATTTTAAGTCATTTATTGAACCTGATCAGTGTTAAAAGTTTGAATCTAAAAGAAAAGCAGGCATATTTGTAACCCTCAAAATAGTGCCAGTTGGTTAGAACTTGTTTTGGTAAACAATGCTTAAAAATTCAGTAAGATTTTCAGCCCTTCTATGGGCATTTTTATTCTGTGTCAATTTAAATGCGCAGTTTACCCAAAGTACTTACTCGGCTTTTGGCGTGGGTGAAGTTAACTGGGGTGGCTATTCGTATAATGCAGCTATGGGAGGATTGGGCATTAGTTATAACAATTCACTCTTTCTTAATAATATCAATCCTGCACTAGTGGCTACTAATTATGAGGCGATTTTCCAAATTGGAGCTGCATTTGACTCAAGAACCTACAATAACGGTCAATCTCAATATAGCTCCTTTACTGGAGGCTTTAAAGACTTTGGTTTTTCATTACCTATTAAATACGGGAAATGGAATATGGCATTTGGTCTTAGTCCCTATTCGTCAGTCAATTATAGTCTCTTCGAAACCGACAATCTAACTACAGCTTCGCAGTTAAATGGTTCAGGAGGTATAGATCAAGTATACATGACCAATGCTTTTCGAATTGGCGATAATTTGATGGTTGGTGTAAAGGGAGCATTTTTATTTGGGTCAATCTTAAAGGAGATTGAATACTCAATTCTTGATGCCGAAGGAACCATATTTGGAACCACTATATATAATGAAAGAAGAAGCTTTTCTGATTTCACGGCCAACTTGGGATTGAACTATAGTATTCCATTAGGGGAGCTAAAGAAATTAAATTTAGGGGCATTTTATAATCTTGAAGCCAACGTTAGAAGTAGAAACCTTACAAAGTTTGAAAGTAGAACCACTAATGGAAGCACCACCAGAAGTGATACGCTTGTAGCAAATGTTGATTCACAAATCACTATTCCACATCGACTAGGCTTAGGGATATCAATAGTGAAGAGAAATCAATACATGTTTGGACTAGATCTTCATGCACAGCCTTGGGGAAATTATGTAAATGAAGCTGGAATTAAGGGACAAGGCTTTGAAAATGCCTTTAGAATTGCCCTCGGTGGAGAATTTACGCCAAATAACCTAGAATCGAAGGCCTTTTCGCGTTTTACTTATAGATTTGGCGTTCACTTCGAAAAGACCCCTTATTTTGTGAATTCTCAAGAAGTGAATGACTTTGGTATAAATTTTGGAATGTCATTACCGTTGAACGCCTTTTGGGGAGTTTCGAACATTAACTTTGGAGCTACAATTGGCCGAAGAGGCAATGTGGTAGATGGCCTAATTAGAGAGAACTATTTAAAATTAAATTTAGGGTTTAGCTTACAAGATCAAACTTGGTTTGTTAGACAGAAGTACAATTAAACTATTAAACTATGAGACTTAAGTTTTTATTGACGGTTGTGATCCTTTTAACAGGATACTCTGCTATGGCTCAATTCAAATGGCCTGAAGATCCGGAGAAAAGAAAAGATGCCCAGGAAAAATGGACAATGTTTAGCGATTCTGAAAAGTCGGGCAATTATGAAGCAGCCAAACCTCATTTTGAATATCTTTTAGCGAATTACCCAGATGTAGGAGAATCTCTCTATATCAAAGGGATCCAGATTTGGGATGAAGCTTTTGAAAGTGCTAAAACAGATGCTGATAAATTAAAAGCGGCCGATAAAGTAATGTCTTTGTACGAGAAGAGGTTCGCGGTTTATCCAGAATCTAAGAAAGAGAACATTGCTCGTAAGGCTAATTCTGCATTCAGATATTATTATAAAGATTCAGATAAGACTAAATATTTGTTAGATCTGTTCAAAGTGGCATATGAGTTAGAAGGCAACGAGGCTTTTTATTCACTAGGTAGATATTATATGAACATTGCTGCTTTGGCTTTTGCTCGTGATATCGGAATTACTGAGGATGAAATCTTATCTATTTACGACAGATGTATAGAGCATATTGATTATCAAATTTCTAAAGCTAAAGCTGCCAATAAGAGTACAAAAAGTATGGAGGCCGTTAAGGACTTTGTAGATGATAAATTAGCTCAGCTTAATTTAATTGATTGTGATTTTATCATTGAGAAGCTGGTTCCAGAATTTAAAGTGGATCCACAAAACGCTGAATTGGCTAAGAAGATTTTTGCGCAGGCATTTAATGGTGGCTGTACTGATGCTGAATGGTTTGTAGATGTTTCTGAAAGAGTTTTTGAAGCAGATCCTAACTATGGCGTTGCTTACTTGTTAGGCTCAAGATTTAGTCAGTCAAAAGAATATGATAAATCAAAAAGCTATTACAGAAAAGCGGTTGATTTAACTCAGGACAATACGGATAAAGGAAAGGCTTTAAAACAAATTGCTACTATTGAAAGATTAGCTGGCGAAAAAGCTGAAGCAAGAAAAGTAGCAAAAGAGGCTGCGGCTATCGATCCGACTTTAAAAGAGGAAATGTACACTATTATTGGCGACATGATTTTATCTAGCACGGAATGTGATCAAAAACAAAGTCAGGTTCAGGATAGAGCTAGGTTCATTGTGGCTTATGATTATTACCTTCAAGGAGGTAATCAACTAAAGGCCAATCAAGCCAAATCTTATTTTCCTAGCCAAGGAGAAATCTTTACAGAAGGAAAAGAGCTAGGAGATAATGTTGTTGTTGGATGCTGGATTCAAGAAAAAGTCACTTTACAAAAAAGACTTGACCAGCAGTAAAATTTTTAGAACATAAAAAGACGGTCTTCCCTTAACAGAGAAGACCGTTTTTCATAATATGAAGTTTAGCCAATTATTATATTTGTTCATTATTTTTCTAGTGTGCGCTTGCGGCCCTGAGCCACAGAAGCTTGCGCAAATGGAAGAGTATGAAGGCCCAAGCTTAGAGTCAACTAACGTAATTATTACGATGACTGATGCAGCAAGGCTAAAATTGGTAATTAAGGCGATTAAGCAGCTGACTTTTAAAAATGGCGACCTTTCTTTTCCAGAAACAATTCGAATAGATTTCTTTGATACGGAAGGTGATACCACCTCTGTACTCACAGCTCAGACAGGAAGTTATGATGCAAAAACCAAATTATACAAAGCGACTGGTGATGTATTTGTTCGTAACTTGAAGAAAAAGCAGACATTAAATACAGAAGAATTGTTTTGGGACCCAGAGAAAGAAATAATCTTTACTGAACGGTTCTTTACGATTGTAACAGAAGACCAATTAATAAAAGGAGAAGGGCTAGATGCTCCTCAAGACTTTTCTTCTTATGTGATCAAAAAGCCAAGGGATAGCGAATTCATTATTAAAGAAGGCAATGCGAACAATTAGCGATACTGTAATTTTCACCCTTTGTGTGGTTACTTTTATAATTGGCGTACATCAAGCGATGACTTTCGGCATAGCGCAGTCATATTATATTTTTATGATATCGATAGGTCTGTTATTTTTATACCGATATCGCAAAGCAAAGCGTGAAGAAAACGAAAAGCCGGCTAAACAAAAGCAGGCACAAAAGCGAAAAAACAAACACTAAATGGACTACTATCAGGGCTCAATTATTCTAATTACCCTAATTTTTTCAGCTTTCTTTTCTGGGACAGAAATCGCCTTTGTTACTTCAAGCAAGTTGCAAATCGAACTTCAGAGCAAACAAGGTATATTAAGCGGAAGGATTTTAGCTTTTTTCACTCAAAAGCCTTCCCGGTTAATTAATACCGCATTGGTGGGTAACACTATCGCCTTGGTAATTTATGGCTATTTCATGGCGCTCATTTTAGAGCCACTGATCATGCAGGCGTTGCCAGCATATTTGCACAATCCGGGATTTGTCCTTATCATTCAGACCATACTATCCACGCTGCTGGTATTGTTTACAGCTGAATTTACACCCAAAAGCATATTTCTGATCAACCCTAATAGGTTACTCACCTTCCTGGCTTTCCCAATTATTGTCATTTTCATTTTGATGTTTCCCCTCGTTTGGGTCATCGAAAAAATGTCTAGGTTCATTATTGTTTATATTCTAAGACAGAAATTCTCAGAGGATCGTCCTGTTTTTGGACTTACCGATCTTCGCTCCTATATCCAACGCAATACTCATAAGGACATTAAGGAAACCAAGGTTGAATTAGATACAAAGATTTTTAATAACGCACTTGAATTCAAAACTGTAAAGGTGAGAGAGTGCATGATTCCTCGAACTGAAATTTCCGCAGTTGAATTGGAGGATACTATTGAAGATCTTAAGAATGAGTTTATTGAAAGTGGTCATTCAAAAGTTTTAGTATACAGAGAAAGTATAGACGAAGTCATTGGATATTGCCATGCGCTGGCTTTGTTCAAAAAGCCTCAAGACATTGAGAGTATTTTGACACCAATTATCATTGTGCCTGAGACCATGCTGGTGAATGAATTGATGATTCAATTTATTCAGGAACGAAAAAGTTTGGCTTTAGTAGTAGATGAGTTTGGTGGAACCTCAGGACTGGTAAGCTTAGAAGATGTAATTGAAGAGATCTTCGGAGAGATTCAAGATGAGCATGATGATGAGGATTGGGTGGAAGAAAAGCTTGAAGAAAACAAGTACATGTTTTCTGCTCGACATGAAATTGATTACCTCAATGAGGAATATCATTTCAATATTCCAGAAGGCGATTATGATACTTTAGGTGGATTTATTCTCTCTGTAACAGAAAATATTCCACATGTAAACGAGACAATTAGTATTCCTCCATTCAAAATAAAAATTGTAGCGATGGAAGACGCTAGAATAGATAGTGTCATGTTTACCTACCTTGCAGACCAAGAAGACTGAGTTTCAGGCGTATTGTAAATCATTTCCTTTGATAATAGAGCATAAATCAATTATGTTTGCGGCTATTTCAATAAATAAGTACAAATGGCAATAATTAACACGCTCCGCGAAAAGATGGGGCGATTCTTAGTAATAGTGGTAGGCATATCTATAATGGCGTTCGTTCTAACAGATTTGTTAGGAACAAGGTCATCATTACTTGGTAGCGATTCAACAGAAGTCGGTGAGATTGCGGGTGAATCCGTAAGCCAAGAACAATTTGCTAACCTCGTAGAAAGCATCAAACAAAACTATATGTCCCAATATGGGGTCAATCCAAATGAGTTTTTGATGCAAACCATCAGAAATCAAGCTTGGGAGCAAATGATTGCTCAAATAGCATATACTCAGCATTTTGATAATGCTGGTATAGTGGTTTCAGGAGAAGAACGCATTGATATGGTACAAGGAAGAAACATTTCTCCTTCTGTACTTCAACAATTTGCCGATCCTCAAACTGGACAGCTTGACAGAGAATTTTTAAATCAAGTGCTAGTGAATAGTGATTTGAATGAGCAAGCTAGAATTCAATGGCAAATCTTTGAAAATGGTTTAGCTGAGAATAGACGTATGACTAAATATCAGAATCTACTTCAAAAAACTAACTATGTAACTTTAGCAGAAGCACAGCAAGAATATAATGTGCAAGCATCAAATATCACGGTTGATTATCTTTACATCCCATTCATCGCAGTTGATCAAGATAAGATTAGCGAAGTTACCGATGCCGATATGGAGTCGTATTTGAATGATCACAAAGACGAGTATACTGTGGAAGAAAGCCGTTCTTTGGATTATGTCACATTCCCAGTGATTCCTTCGGCTGCAGATAGTGCTTATGCTAATCAAGAATTAAACCGCTTGAGAACTCAGTTAGAAGAATCAGAAAATGATTCAACTCTAGCTGTCATCAATACAGAGCAAGGTCAAGGATTTGGAACATATGATCCAACCGCTCTTCCAACTGATGTGGCGGATAACTTGGATAACCTTAAAGTTGGTGATGTTCTAGGGCCAAAGCTTTCGAATGGCATATATACTCTCTTTAAACTGTCAGACATCGTTCAAGGAGAAAATGAATTTGTGAAAGTAAGCCATATCTTATTGAAAGCAGAAGGCCTTTCATTGACTGAAAAAGCAAGTGTAAGAACTAAAGCTCAGAGGTTGTTGACTCAAGCAAGAAATGGTGAAGATTTTGCAGAATTGGCAAGACAAAATTCTGAAGATTCTTCTGGCCCTGCTGGAGGTGATTTGGGTTGGTACGCCAAGGGAGGTTCAGGCCAAGGGAAATGGGATGATGCATTCGAATCGGCTGCATTTTCCTTGACAAGACCAGGTGTTGTTAATAGATTGGTAGAAAGTGCATTTGGTTTCCACATTATTAAAGTTGTCGAGGCACCATCTAAGAACAGGTACAAAGTAGCTATCATCTTGAAAGAATTAACACCTTCAGATGAAACTATTGATGAGGCTTACAAACTAGCTGGGGACTTCTTGTTGAATGCTAATTCTTACGATGCGTTCGTGAATTACGCGGCTGAAAAAGGGTATTCAGTTTACAATGGTAACAACGTAAACACTGGTAGCAACAGTGTAGGTCAATTGGCTGAAGCTCGTCAGTTGGTGACTTGGATGTATGGAGATGCTTCAATTGGAGATGTTGAAGACTTTGATTTAGGCGATGACTACATTGTTGCTGTATATAAAAGCAAAGTG
>JBLIKG010000009.1:0-24039 GCA_047636255.1 Roseivirga sp.
CGGTTCATGTTGATAAATCATTGAATAGCCCACGGTTTAAACCGTGGGCTATTTGTATAAATTTCGTTAAGTAATGGTTTTATCAATTATAGCTCAGCACAGTCACCTCGCAGAGGTCTTTTTCAGTAGCGCAAACAGGTGCTCGCCACGAATGCTAATTTTCCTTCCCTGATCCCGAAGTTTCGGGAGAAGGGTCTAATTTTAGTTTAGTCAATCCAAGGACAGAGTCCTTAATTAATAGCTGGTCACAGCTCCCACCAAAAGGCGGATAAATCGGAGAACCTGCGACAGTGGCATTAAGCATAAACGTCATTTTCAAATCCTTACTTAAAAGCAGCAATCCCTGTAATCTCAGCACCAAGGATTAACAAATGGATATCATGTGTTCCTTCATAAGTCACTACAGATTCTAGGTTGGCCATATGGCGCATCATTGGGTATTCACCAGTGATTCCCATTCCTCCATGAATTTGTCTTGCTTCACGAGCGATATTCAATGCAGTTTCTACTGCATTACGCTTTGCCATTGAAATCTGTGGGGTGGTGGCTTTGCCTTCATTAAAAAGTTGACCTAATCTCAAATTCAACAACTGCGCTTTAGTGATTTCGGTAAGCATTTCTGCTAATTTCTTCTGTTGTAATTGGAAAGAGCCAATCGGTTTATCAAACTGAATACGCTCAGCGCAATACTTTCTAGCAGACTCATAACAGTCCATTGCAGCGCCAATAGCTCCCCAAGCAATACCAAAACGTGCTGAATCTAAACACATCATTGGAGCACCTAAACCACTTTTGTTCGGTAAGATGTTTTCCTTAGGCACTTTCACATTGTCAAAAACCAATTCACCCGTAGTGCTGGCCCTTAACGACCATTTTCCATGAGTTTCTGGCGTAGAGAAGCCTTCCATGCCGCGCTCAACGATCAATCCATGAATTCTGCCTTCTTCACTTTTCGCCCAAACTACAGCTACTTCCGCTTTAGGCGCATTCGAAATCCACATTTTGGCACCATTCAAAAGATAATGGTCGCCCATGTCTTTAAAGTTGGTGGTCATGCCAGAAGGGTTAGAGCCATGATCAGGTTCTGTTAAACCGAAGCAGCCTAACCATTCACCCGAAGCTAATTTTGGTAAGTATTTTTTGCGTTGCTCTTCGTTTCCGAATTTATAGATCGGATACATTACTAATGAACCTTGCACCGATGCCGTTGAGCGCATTCCAGAATCTCCGCGCTCAATTTCTTGCATAATAATGCCGTAAGAGATGTAATCCAATCCTCCACAGCCATATTCTTCTGGTAATTGAGGCCCAAATGCACCGATATCTCCGAATTTCTTCACTATATCGTAAGGGAAGTAGGCGTTTTCAGCCCAGCTTTCGATGTAAGGAGAAATTTCACGTTTCACGAAATCACGCACCGAACTTCTGATCAATTTGTGCTCCTCAGTGAGTAAATCGTCTATTCCGTAGAAATCTGGATGCTCAAATGTGTCTTGTTTTGCTGATTTCTGAATTTTAGATTGAATATCGGTAGACATATGTTCTTTGGTTTCTAAAGATTAACTCTCAAATTTGCACCACTTTTTAGCAGTATGCAAACGTATGAACAACAAGGAAATCGACCAAGCTATATTAGATAGAATTAAGCTACTTGAAGAGAAATATGAGGCGATGGGTCAAGATATGACTTCGTACCTCGATGGATTACTTCATGCGGACTATCTTAAGTACTGGGATTACATCAATCTCGATTCACTTTTAGGACTTCAACAACCTAAAACTCATTTTAAGGATGAGATGATTTTCATCATTTATCATCAATCTACGGAGCTATATTTCAAGCTTATCAGATGGGAAATGCAGCAGTTGCAAGAAGCACCGCATCCCAACATTGAATTTTTTACAACAAGGCTAAAGCGTATTAATAACTACTTCGATCACTTGTGTCATTCTTTTTCGATTATGATTCAAGGAATGGAGAAAGAACAGTTTTTACAATTTAGAATGTCATTGCTGCCTTCTTCTGGCTTTCAATCAGCACAATATCGCATGATTGAAATTGGCTCTACTGACATGATTAATCTTGTTAATTTGAATAGGAGAGATGGTTTTGACCCTTATGCTTCTATTGAAGAGCTCTACAATTCCATTTACTGGATGACGGGAGCAACCGAGCTAAAAACTGGAAAGAAGACCTTAACGCTAGATCATTTCGAAGCAAAATATTCAAAAGAATTCATCCATTTGGCCGAAGATGTAAAGGCAACGAATCTAAATCAACTTTATCTTCGTTTTTATGCGGATCAAGAAGGGAAAGAAGAACTGGTGAAAGAGTTAAGGAAATTCGATTTGTTAGCGAATGTTGAATGGCCTTTAATGCATTACAAATCGGCAGTACGTTATTTACAGCGTAACCCTGAAGATATTAAGGCCACTGGTGGTACAAACTGGCAGAAGTACCTTCCTCCTAGATTTCAGAAAATAGTATTCTTCCCAAGTCTATGGTCAAAAGATGAACACGAGAACTGGGGTAAAAATTGGGTAGAAGAGAATATTGGGGAGTGACGCTTTGAATGGGTCTTCCCTCAAGGATCTTTTTCAGAAAAGACAAGTTTTATTTCTTGCAGAACGTGAAAGGATTTCTACGAAATGACTTAAAATGAGTAGAGGTCTTCTGCTCAGTAACGTCATTGCGATGAGCTAGACTGAGTGATAACGAAGCTTAGTGAAGAAGCAATCTCATCTCCAATTATACCTCAGGATCGACTTTAAATCATTAGACTGCTTCGTGCCTCGCAGTGACGCTCCGAATAATCCTCTTAGATTCACTTTTGCACGAATGTCCGCCCTCCTTGCCTTCGCGAAGCTTAGGCAGAGCGAGTTGGGGCGGTTAGGTGGGGGATTGGCTAAAGCTTATTAACTGCAAAGCAAAGAGGCAGAGTAACGCAAAGAGATAATTCGATTAACCCTTACCTTCTAAACCCAGCAATTCAAGCATCCTCTTAAACTCTGATTGGTAGTCGGCTTTAAGTTTGATTCTTTCTCTCGAACGAATGTCTTTACAATCGCTCGGTTTTACCGAGTGATTCATATGACTTTGGCTTCTAGCCAACTTTATGAATTTGGTTGGTTTTGCGGTTAAATTAGGGATACCGAAACTAGTTCGGTATGACGCTCCGAATGAGCTTATTGAGTTGTCATCTTGTCCCGATGCTTCGAGAGTCTCAGGATCCGCCTGTTCAAATGTATTCCCGCTAGGAACTAACGGATTCTTTCTTTCTCGTGCCTCGTCATCAGAATGACGCTTCGAACAGGTCTTCTGCTCAGTAACGTCATTGCGATAAGCTAAACGGAGTGATTATGACGCTTAGTGAAGAAGCAATCTCATCTCCAAATATCCCTCAGGATCGACTTTAACTCATAAGACTGCTTCGTGCCTCGCAGTGACGCTCCGAATTAACCTGTTCAGATAGAAAACAGATTAACCCTTACCTTCTAAACCCAGCAATTCAAGCATCCTCTTAAACTCTGATTGGTAATCGGCTTTGAGGTTGATTCTTTCTCCCGAAACAGGATGATCGAATTCTACAGCAATAGCATGCAAAAGCATTTCTGTCAAGGCCCATTTCTCTAGAAAGAGCTTGTTTTGCTTATTACAGCCATGAGGTCGGTCGCCAATTATGGGATGGTGGATATGCGCCAAGTGTTTTCTGATTTGATGCATTCGGCCTGTTTCGGGATACACTTCGACTAATGAATAGCGTGAAGTAGGATGCTGTCCAAAAGGAACTTCTATTTCCGTTTGTTGAAGTGTTTTATAACGCGTTACAGCCTCCTGCGTTTTTCCTTTATCGTTGGTGAGTGCGTAATCGATAATGCCATCAGACTCAGTAAAACCTCGCACAATGGCACGATAAGTCTTAGAAACTGTTCTGGCTTCGAATTGAGCATTCAGATTTTTTAAGTTTTCAGGATCAAGCGTGAAAATCAGCAATCCTGAAGTTTTCCGATCTAAGCGATGGGCAGGATAAACAAAAACGCCCAATTGATCTCGCAATTCCTGAATAGCAAAAGTATCGGCATTACTCATAGAAATAGGCGACCGGTGCACCATAAGGCCGTTAGGCTTGTTGATCACCACAACATACTCATCCTGAAAAATTATTTTTAACGGAATTTTGGGAGCTACTTCGATGATTTCATCTTCCATTATGCGGGGTTAACTTTTGGTTTTTTCTTGTACAAAGCGAAAACATTGCCTAGAATAAGCATCGACATTCCTATCAAGGTATATTCTGAAATGATGAAGCCTTCGAAAATAGTAGAAATAATAACCGCTACCACAGGAACAACAACGATCGTATACGCTGCTTTTCCTGCTCCAATTTTACTGATCAACGTCAAGTAGAAATTGAAGGCGATGATGGATCCGAAAATCACCAAGTAAAGCATTGAGAATACATATTCATTTGACCAATCGATGGTAAATGGGCGATTGAGTACTAAGCCGACAATGAGCATTGCAAGAGCACCATATACCATCGCAAAGGCGGTCGACTGCATTACAGGAATCTTCAACTTGGAATTGTAACCAGAAGTAACGTTGCCGAGACTGGCAATCATTACTGAAGCAATACAAAGTAATAAGCCAGTAAATGATTCATCTTCAATTCTAAAAGCAGCCAATTCTCTTTTAAAGATCACCATTGTGCCAAGTACTCCAAAAATGGCTCCAATCAGTACTTTAGGATTGATGGGTTGTTTTAAGATGAGTGCTCCAAAAACTATATTAAAAAAAATAATTAGCGAGAAGCCAACTGCCACCAGTCCGCTAGTTAAATATTGTTCGGACTGATAAACTAACCAGTAGTTAAAACCATGGAGCAGAATGCCTTGAAGTGCGATTCTTAAATGCGTTTGCCAAGTAAACGAAAGGCTTTTCTTCCTAATGATACAGTAGAGAAGAAAGAGTCCTCCCGCTAAAGCGAAGCGATACATCACCGACATTAGTGGATCCACACTTCCGAGTTGGAAAGTGATCACGTACCATGTAGAACCCCAAATAAGGGCTGGTATGGCAAAAAGAAAAAGATTGTTCGACTCCTTCATTGAATTTAAAAGGCCGAAGTTAACCTTCTCCATAATTGTTAGTGATCTGGACGGTAATATATTTTTAAACTGGACTTAATTGAATAGACCGCAATTAAATAGACCTTTGATATCGTCAAGCTCAATAAATGAATACTCGCCAATCTGATGTGTATCCATCTGTTCATGTACCCAAGTATCGTGAAAGGGAATATGGACAGCATTGCCACCAATTTCGCACACAGGTAGAATATCTGACTTCAATGAATTACCTATCATAAGAAAAGAGGAAGGCTCGATTTGATACCGATCTAAAATTGCTTGGTATGCAGCAGGAGTTTTCTCACTTACGATTTCGATATGATCAAATAAATCTGCAACCCCAGAACGGGCTATTTTCGTTTCCTGATCCCATAAATCTCCCTTGGTGATAATCAATAATTGATAATCAGATTTCAACTTTTCAATAGTCTCAACTATGCCTGGAAGAATCTCAATCGGATGCGTAAGCATTTCCTTTCCTAAATCGATAATCCTCTGGATATCAGCTCCGTTTATCTTCTCCTCGGTGAGTTCAATAGCCGATTCAATCATAGAAAGCATAAAACCTTTGATTCCGTAACCAAATAATGCCAGGTTTCGCTTTTCTACCGCATAGAGTTTAAGTTCAAGACTTTCATCTATACTGAAATAGGAGGAGAGGATCTCTTCGTAGCGAAGCCTAGTCTTGGTGAAAATAGGCTCATTGATCCAAAGGGTATCATCAGCATCAAAGGCAATGGTTTTGATTTGGGGCATGTTGGATTAATCGTAGTGATATCTGCATTTCAAGATGATCACTTCTTCATCTCGGACTTGATAAATAATTCTATGCTCTTGATTGATTCTTCTTGACCAGTATACACTGTATTTATATTTCAGTGGTTCAGGCTTACCAATTCCGGAAAATGGATTTCGCGAAATATCTTTAATCAATTCGTTGATTCGCTTTAAAATGGCTTTATCTGTCTTCTGCCAGTAGAGGTAGTCCTCCCAAGATTCGTCAACAAATACATACTTCATTCGTCAAGTAGTTCCTTTTGAAAAGTGCCACCATTTTTAATTTTTGAAATGGCCGAATCAAGTCTTTGTTCATTCTTTTTTGAAGATAACTCATAGCGAGTGGCAGAGAGCGAGTTATATTCTTCTAAAGACATAATTACCACACCCGAGTCTTTTCCTCTATTGATGATCAAGGTTTCGAAGTTTTTGGTGACATTATCCAAATATCTTTTAATGTCTTTTCTAAAATCTGAGAGTGTGGTAGTAAGCATAAGTAATTTTTTATGTACAAATATGTGTACATATTTACAATACTCCAAAATTAAAAATAGGTTTGGTATAAAAACAAAGATACCCGAATCATCGACTCGGGTATCTTGAATAGATTTATTTAAGTTTTGTTTACCAGCCAGTTCTATAATCTCTTTTAACAAACTGATTGGCTTGGTCAAAGTTGGTGATCTTCATATTTGGACCATCCCACAACAACTTGATATAGCGACCAGGATAATCCCAGTTATTGCCATTTTTCGTTCTTAGATCAAAGCTTCGCAAAGCCAAGTTGCCCATTAGAATACTTTCTGTTAAAGGACCAGCATAATCGAAATCAGAGCTACATTCGTTTTTCTTGTAGCCCGCCATTGCAGCGTTTGCCCATTGCACATAATGTCCTTCTGGCACTCTAGCGATTGTTTCTTTTACACTTGCCGTTTGTTCGTGAAGTTCTTTAGGTAATAATCTTGGATTGATACCATAAGTACCACACATCATAATGCCTTTGCTTCCACGAATGATTACTCCGTTGCCACCATCACCCATTTGTTCATTAGGGCCGAGTTCTTCTGGCCTTGCTGGTTGAATACCACCATCCATCCAATGAAGTTTTACGGCAGGCTTACCGTTTCTTTCAGGGAATTCTAATATCACATGCGAGGAAGGAGGGCAGCTTTCAGGGAAATAGCCTCTTCTGAATTCACCTACATAAACAGAACCTACAGAACACTCTACCGAAGCAGGGTAACCTAAGCCTAATGTTTTAAAGGCAGGCTCTATAATATGACAAGCCATATCACCTAAAGCGCCTGTGCCATAATCCCACCAGCCTCTCCAATTGAAAGGGATAAGGTTATCTACGTAATCTTTTTGCGGAGCTGTTCCGAGCCACAAATCCCAATCCAATTCATTCGGCACATCCATTTTCTTTTCGCCAGGCCAAGCAATACCTTGTGGCCAAACGGGTCTATCCGTCCAACACCAAACTTCGGTAGCATCACCAATCAATCCGGCTTGGTACCATTCCTGCATTTTTCTAACACCGTCTCCAGAGGCACCTTGGTTACCCATTTGGGTTACTACTTTGTATTTGTGAGCAGCCTCAGTCAACTGGCGGGCTTCATAAATGTCATGCGTTAAGGGCTTTTGAACGTAAACGTGTTTACCCATTTCCATTGCAGCCATGGCTTGTACGGCATGCATATGATCTGGAGAGGAGACAGTGACTGCATCTAGGCCTTTTTCGGCTTCGAGCATTTTTCTAAAATCTTTATAGTATTTAGCGTCTTTGAACCTGTCTATCGAACTTGCAGCTCTTCTATCGTCAACATCACAAAGAGAGATCACTTTAACATTAGGGCTTTTAACAGTTTCTGTTAAATCGGAAGCTCCTTTTCCACCAACTCCAATACCACCAAGATATAAAGTGTCAGAAGGTGCGACAAAGCCATTACCAAGTACATGTCGAGGTACTATCGTGAATGCAGCACTTGCAAAGCCTAGCGTTTTTAAAAAATTTCTTCGGGACGAAGTAGTGTTCTTTTCATTAGATGACATAGCGCGTTTTTAGTTTGATGGATAATTTAGAGATAAATGACTTTATGTACAAGACAAAAGTACCTAGCGGTAAAAGCAAGAAAGGCCACTCAAATGAGTGGCCCTTCTTGTCTCTTAAAATTAGAGGAACTAAGACTTATTTGGGTTTAGTTTTTAGGCTCAAGCCAAAACTTTCTAAGTTTCAATTGTGCTGGTGTGGCGTTTTCATCAAAGCCAAGTGATAATGCAACTGGTACTTCTATTTGCTTGTTAGGCGCAGAGAGCGTAATTTCTTTTTGCTCTCCATCAACATCCCTAACAACTGTAACGGTTAAAGTATCTAGTGTCGGGATCTTTTGAAATTGAGCTCCCATGAAATTATTAATCTCAGGTCCGAGTTCTGGGAATTCATCCCCATTCATTTTTAAAAGGATATCTCCGCTTTGTAATTTTAAAGATTTCCCCATTTCGTCAAGTGCTTCAGCATTACCAATGGCCAACATACGTTTCCCATCGTATTGTGCAACTGTAATACTTTGCTGAGTAATAATTAATGAGTAATCTTTTTTAGTACCATCTGTGAGCATTTTCACTCCCACTTTATCAAATATTTCTTCATAAGGCAGGGGAGTTGTACCGCTTACATGTGTAGAAAGGAACTCACCAATTTCAGGGTAGGTCATTGCAGTGATTTCATCAAAAAGGGACTCATCTTTGAAAGATTTTTCCATACCATATTTCTCAGAAAGCCCTTTCATCATGTCTTGCACACCGTAAGCGCCATCAGATAGCTCTCTTAGCTCAATGTCTAAGGTCATACCGATCAAGGCTCCCTTTTGATACACATTGTAGTATTGGTCTGCATATTCATCTAAAGCGCCAAGACTTAACTCGGTAAAAGGAAGCTCATCTTTGAATTGTGAGGCGATTAAAATCTTTTCTTGAAGTGTACCTAAATATTCTTCTGGGGTAATCAAGCCATATTTAACCTGTACACTACCAGCAAAGTATTCAGTCATTCCCTCATATAACCAAAGATGACGTGACATTTTTGGGTCATTAAAATCAAAGCTTCCAATTTCCTCTGAATGGATAGTCAAAGGAGTTACAATATGGAAAAACTCATGTGCTGCGAAATCCCTTAGTTGCTGGTTCATTTGAGCAATTGGTGATTCAGGCATAAAGTACAGTGAACTGAAAGAGTGTTCAAGCGCTCCGAAAGAAACAACAGGTTGATCAGTAAAGTAAAATATGAAAGCATACTTTTCTACGGGCAATTTTCCTCCAAGAAATTTACTTTGCGCAGCTAAAACTTCAGAGATGCTTGCTGCAATTTCTTTGGCAGTGACTTTTTTGTTAGGAGAGTAGCTCGCCACCAATACTTCTGTGTTGGCTACTTTTATAACGGCAGTATCGGGCAGGCTGTACATCATGGGAGAGTCAACCAAACGATCGTAATTCGATACTTTAAATTTATCTACAGCACTGTTACCATCTGCCTGAACAAAACCTTCCTTTTTTAAGGCTCCCTTCAGTTTTGTATCAATCCCTTCAGGTTTTAAACCTGTTGCTCCATAAAACTCTTTAGCTCGGATCACATTAATTTCGAAGACTTCATCCTTCATACCTTCGAAATAGCCGAAGAAGCCGCTATTATTAAGTAGGAAGTTTTTTCCATCCTCAATATTGGTGCCTGCAGGTTGAAAAATATCGGGTCCTGGCTTAGGGTTGTCGTAGGTGTCATCTACCAAATAACTGATCCTTGAAATCTTTTTCGCATTACTAATAGTCCAAGAATTGTCGTCAATACGAGTAACGTTTAGCGCATTTCCCTTTTTGTCGAAAGCCTTGAAATCGGAAACCATTCTTCCATAATCTGCAATGGCATAAGTGCCTGGGATTATTTTAGGGAGGTAAAAGATGATTTCTGATTGTTTAATTTTTGGCGGAGCAAGCTCAACTAAGATTTTATCATCGGAGACTCTTGTTAAGTCGATGATATATTTATAGGGATTAGTGGCCCATACTTGGGCGGTAACCAACAGCCCTACGCATAATAATTTGAGTTTATTCATAATTGTCCTTTTACGGGTTTTCTAAATGGGGGTTAAATAGTTTATTGACGAGATCTTTAAAGTATTGTTTACAATGACGTTGCCAAAAGTAAAATTAAGAATCAGAAATTTAGAGATTTATGTTTTCAATCTTGCAAAACAAAAAAGGCTGTCATCGACAGCCTTATGTTCTTTTAAAATAAGATTTTCTTATTGAATTGAATCAACAGGCACAGCTAAATCCTCAATAGCAATATCTGCTGGCGCACTTTGTTGAACAGGCTGCTGTTGCAAAGCCCTATCAATATTCGGATTAGTCGAGAAGCTATTACCACTATCGACCATCACTCCTGAGGCTAGGCTAAGCGCTAAAAGTGCTATGGCAAAACCCCAAGTAACTTTCTCTAATAAATCTGTTGTTTTCTTAACACCAATTACTTGGTTAGCACCAGAGCCACCGAACTGACTAGAAAGTCCACCGCCTTTAGAATTTTGAACCAATACGATTAGGATCAATAAAATGGCAACAATAATGGCAAGGATAATTAATAACTTAAACATGCTGTGATTCCTTTATTTTTTGAATTTGGAGCGCAAAGTAAGTTCTTTTTTCAGGAAACTTCAAACTTAGCTTTTCATAAATATCCAAAGCCCTTTCATATTTCTTCTGTTTGAAGAGTAATGCAGCAAGGGTCTCGGTAGCGAACTCATCTCGATACTTAAGTTTTTTGGTCGCTAAATCCTCCTGATGATATTCTGAATCTTGGCCAAGGTCTTTTTGTTTCCCAAATTGTGGCTCATTTTGAATGAACTTTTCAATAAGCTCAACTTGCGATTTGCGCTCCTTTTTAGGTGCGTTTTTTTGCTCTTCAACTTTGTTGTCTTGCTGGTTAAGCATTTTAGCTAATCGCTGCTTTCTTTCACGAATTTCAATTAAATCTTTTTCTAACTCGTTGATTTGATCTGATTTAACCAGTTTAGATGGAGTTATAGTTGAAGGGGTTGGCGGGAGTTGTTCCTCTTTGATATTTAAATTCGTTTCGGCCGGCTTCTCCACTACTGGAAGTATTGTAACTTCCTTATTTTCGACAACAGTTTCGATTTGTTTTTTAGCTTCAAAAGGAGTTTCAACCTTAGGGAGTTCAATGCTCGACACTTCCTTCTGCTCTAATGTTGGTATTGCTGTTGTAATTATTGCCTCTTGAATTTCGACATGATTAGCGTCAATTGATTTTTTTACTTCTTTATCGAAAACCAACTCTCCAGTTATAATTTTTTTCAAGTGAGCCCTGTCCGGTGAATAAACAGCAGCTTTTCTTACAAAGGCATCTGTTTTTGGATGGTTTAGATCCTTTAGGGCTTTAGCCACAATTACGTAGGGTGTTTGAAAAAAGGGATACTTTTTTCTTAATTCATTGAGCGATTTAATGTCCTCATTGGTGACGTCATTCAGATGGCCTAATAGATGATTAAATCGTTCTTTGTTCACTTATGGTGGGTTTGAGAAATCTAAAATAGCTTGAAAATTACCATTGGGCAACCGAGGCTTGGAAAATATCGAAAATAATTTGGTCAAAAATTTCTTCTACTAACTCAGATTCTATCGCATTTAAGGTGGTTGCCTGTGGGTCATAATCAGCGTAGAAACTGAATCTGCGCTGAAAATTGTCTGTGTCTTTCGCTTGATTGGTGAAGCCTACCTCAACAAAAATAGTAACCCTCATTAGTCCTGATTGATCAGAGACGTTTCTATCGCCTGAAGAAATAATGGCTTGAGGTCTCACTTGGTAATCTACTATTGCCCCTTCAAACTGCAAATCACCGCTATTTGGGATGAGCTCTAGTTTTGTGTTTCGTTGGAAATAGTCTTTCAGCTTTTCCGTGAAAAGCTGCCCCATATTAGGCAATCCTCCAGGCGAGTCATTAAAAAAGTTGGTGATCGAAAGCGTTTTGGTACTATTATAATCTATTGAAGCACCACTAAATCCATAATGCCCGCAGGCTAGAGTTCCAACCAAAACTAATAATAAGGCTGAAATCAAAACTTTACTCGATTTCATACTCCTTGATTTTTCTGTAAAGTGTACGTTCAGAAATACCCAAATCTTTGGCTGCGTATTTTCTCTTATTATTGTTTTTCTTCAACGCTTTAATGATTAATTCCTTTTCTTTTTTCTCAATGGATAACGATTCGTCCTCCATTTCGTGCGTAATATCCTCCACTTTATCATCCTCATAATCATCGGCAAATTCAACTGGCTTAGGTTCTAAGTAATAGGATTCCTTTAGCGTGCTTTCATTGGCGTTGTTACTAGCTGAAGAGTTGGTGTCATTAATATTTCGGAATAAATTCGGATGATCCCTGATCGTGCTCTCTTTAATGTCCCCTGATTCCAAAATGTCGTGCACTAACTTTTTCAATTCTGTCATGTCCTTTTTCATATCGAACAAGACTTTGTATAGCAAATCTCTTTCGTTGAGACTTTCAGCCCCTTGAGAATCGGTGCTTTTATACAAAGCTGGTAAGCTCGATCTGTTTTGAGGCAAATATTTGACCAAAGTTTCAGCGCTGATCTGGCGTTCCATTTCTAAAGCTGAAATTTGTTCTACTAAATTCTTTAACTGACGGATATTACCTGGGAAATTATAGCGCAGTAGGACATTCTTAGCGGCATCATCTAATTTTATAGAATCCACTCGGTATTTTTCTGCAAAATCAGAGGCAAACTTCCTGAATAACAGTTCAGCGTCTGTTCCTCTGTCTCTTAGCGGGGGTACAGAAATTGGCACAGTACTTAGCCTATAATAAAGATCTTCTCTGAATTTACCTTTATCAACTGCATTCAATAAATCTACGTTGGTGGCAGCGACAACGCGCACATCTGTTTTTTGTACTTTTGACGAGCCTACTTTAATAAATTCTCCGTTTTCAAGAACACGAAGTAACCTTGCCTGTGTTGACATTGGCATTTCACCAATTTCATCCAAGAAGATACTACCACCATCTGTAACTTCGAAATATCCTTTTCGGGCATCATAAGCTCCCGTAAACGAACCTTTCTCATGTCCGAATAATTCTGAATCAATTGTGCCTTCTGGAATCGCACCACAGTTAATGGCAATGAATTTCCCGTGTTTTCGCGGGCTCAGCTGGTGAATGATTTTAGAAAATGATTCTTTTCCGCTACCACTTTCACCATTGATCAAAACGGTCATGTCGGTTGGGGCCACCTGAGAAGCTATTTGTATTGCACGATTGAGCTGAGGACTATTCCCTATGATTCCAAATCGTTGCTTTATGCTAAGTATTTCGTTGCTATTCAATGTTCTTTACTGGATTAAGATTCAACAACTTCTCCAAATAGTGTGGCCGTAGTACAGTCATGCACGAGCACGTTAACGTAATCACCTTTTTTGTGATTGCCGCGATCAAAAATCACCACCTTATTAGCCGTAGTTCTGCCTTGCAATTGTGCTTCTGAACGTTTAGATGCGCCTTCAACCAATACCTGATGAACTTTCCCAAGGTCTAGTTTATTTCTACTCAATGAGGTGGATTGTTGTTTATTGATAATTTCTTGTAGTCTTCTTTTCTTTACGTCCAACGGAATGTCATCTTCGAATTTCTTAGCGGCTAAGGTGCCGGGCCTTTCAGAATAGAAGAACATATAAGAAAAGTCGTACTGAACGTAGTCCATTAATGTTAAAGTGTCCTGGTGTTCGTCTTCAGTTTCTGAACAGAACCCTGTCATCATATCGGAAGAAATGCCGCATTCTTTGCCTAAAATCCTTCTTATGGCGTCAATACGATTGATATACCATTCTCGAGAATAGGTTCTATTCATTAAATCTAGCACTCTACTATTACCACTTTGAGCAGGCAAATGAATGGATTTACATATGTTGTCGTACTTCTTGATTGTGTAAAGCACGTCATCAGTAATGTCCTTTGGGTGAGAGGTTGAGAAACGAATTCTTAATTGAGGAGAAACTAAAGCTACCATTTCGAGCAGATTAGCAAAATTCACGATTTCAACCGTTTCTGTAGATTTTTCTTTTTTCTCTAACCAAGCTTTATTGTTTTCTTCGGGCGACCATTTGTAGCTGTCTACATTCTGGCCTAACAGAGTAACTTCTCTATAACCTTGATCGAAAAGATCTTGTGCCTCTTTTATAATTGAATGTATATCTCTACTTCTTTCTCTTCCTCTGGTATAAGGGACAACGCAGAACGAGCACATGTTATCACAACCACGCATGATTGAAATGAATGCAGTAATGCCGTTGGAATTCAAGCGGACAGGGGAGATGTCGGCATAAGTTTCTTCTCTTGACAAAAACGTATTTATAGCTTTTAATCCCTCTTCTGCAGATTCTATAAGCTTTGGAAGATCTCTGTAGGCATCAGGGCCTACAACTACATCTACTAGTTTTTCCTCTTCAAGTAATTTCTCTTTTAACCTTTCTGCCATGCAGCCTAAAACACCAATGGTCAATTCAGGCTTGCGCTTTTTAATTTTATTGAAGTCCGTTAATCTTTTACGCACTGTCAGCTCGGCCTTTTCTCGAATTGAACAGGTATTTAGGAAAATAACATCTGCTTGTTCGTATTCTGACGTGGTGTCATAACCATTGTCTTTCATGATAGCGCTCACAATTTCACTATCAGCGAAATTCATTTGACAGCCATAGCTTTCTATATAAAGCTTTTTGGTTTTGCCTGTGTTCTCTTCTTTGGAAGTGAGAATGGTTTCCGTTGCTTCTTGGCTATTTCTATCGAGTATATCTAGGTCTTGAATAATGTTATCCATTGATTTCTAACGCTCCTTTGCTTGTATTCTTGGTCGCAAATATAAGCTTTTTGAGTAAAGAAGTGACATATTGGCAGCGAAGTGTTTTAAGCAAATGTGATAATGGTTTGTGGCGATGAAGTGTTGGTTTAGGACTTGAACATCGATTGAATAATGGTCATTTGAGTTATTGCAAATACCATCAAGGTGGTATAATTCAAAATTTGAATCGGTTTAGGTTTTTTTAAATTTTGATTTTGCTTAAAATTTTATATTCTAAGTTCAAGTCATAAGTGCAAAACGGATATTTAAAACAGATGGGGCTAGCCACATCTGTTTTAGGCTCAATGTTTATATTCGTCTCGCATGAAAAAGTACACCAAAGTTAGATTCAGAGAACATTTTTAACACTGACAATTTTTATGGTGCAGAGTCTGCTTTTATCTATAATACGAAAGCCAATGTGGTCTTCACTAAAGTCAATGGTAAAACTACTGAGGTGATTGATGCAAATGCAACTTTCAAATCAGGCCAGAGTGTAGATGTTGGTTATATCTATGGAGGTATCGAGGCGTTTGAAAATACGCCTGGTACTTTCGGGAGAGGTAAATCTACTGCTTCAAGTAAAATTTGGAAGGTAACTGTGACCAAGAATACAGTAAATAAATAAACATATGTATGCTATATGGAAGAGCCTTTGAGAGTAATTTCAGGGCTTTTTTATGTCTCATATTGCGTTAGCAAAGAAAGTATTGCCTTAGCCTTTACCATACATTCATCATATTCTTTTTCTGGAATGGAGTCGTAAGTAATCGCACTACCCACCTGAAATGAATAGGTGTTTCGCTCTAAGTTTAAAAAGAGACTTCTGATCAATACATTAAAGTCAAAGTCTCCCTCTGGAGAAATAAAGCCTGCTGCACCAGAAAATGGGCCACGTTTGGTGTTTTCATATTGCTCAATCAGCTGCATCACTTTTACTTTTGGCGCACCTGTCATGCTGCCCATGGGAAAAGCATTTTTGATGGATTCAATTAATCTGACATCATCTCTTTTTTTAGAGACAATTGTAGAAATCATTTGATGCACTTGTTGGAAGGAATAGATTCCGAAAATCTCTTCTACTTTAACAGAACCAATTTCTGAAGACCTAGCGAGATCATTTCTAACTAAGTCTACGATCATCATATTTTCCGCTAATTCTTTTTCATCTGAACGGAGCTCTTTGGCCAATCTTTGATCTTCAATAGGATTGGTAGCTCTTGGCCTTGTGCCTTTTATAGGCTGAGAAATCAGTTTCTTTCCTGTCTTTTTTAAGAATCTTTCTGGCGAAGCACTAATTATATAATGCTCATTGTGCTTTTGAAGGCATGAGAAAGGGTTGGGTGATATTCTATTGAGCTCAGTGTAAAGTTGGACTGGATTGACTTCATCAAGCGTGCCATGAAATTCTTGGCAATAATTGATTTCATAACAATCTCCTTCTTCAATATGGTTGCGAAGCTTTTCTACAGTTTTTATGTATTCTTCTTTATGGACACTTTCTATCGGCTTTGAAAGCATATTTTTGACTTGTTTCGGATTGAATTTTTCTATTTCCTGAAGTAAGCTAGGGTTTTTGGAGTGGATTGTTAACTCGTCTCCTTCGAAAATCAAAAGGTGTTCAGGTTCAAAAAAGGAGAGGTCTTTAAAAAGTAACCGATCATCATTTTGGCTCTCAAGTTTTTCAACTTTGTTTTTAAGGTCATAGCCTAAATATCCAAAGAGCCATGTGTTTTGATGAAAAGCGGCAAGTGCTTCGAAAGGTGACTCAGCAGAATCAAATATTCTTTTAGCTCCGATAGCTAAGCAATGAATGAAACCGGAATATGGATATTCGATTTGGTTGGAATTGTGATAGGCGAAATGAGAGTGAGTGTTAGCCCAATCCAAGGCTTTTCTAATAAATGCAGATTTATTCTGTAAAATGACCTTTTCCAACCTATGTAGATTTTGAATGGCGCAAAGATATGAAAGCACAAGGCATAAAAAAGGAAGCCTTTCGAGCTTCCTTCCTTATAAAATAAAATATTTCTTATTCAGAAGTGGCGCTAGTACCAGCCTCTAACTCGAAGCCAACGGTCACTGTGTTATAAATAAAACTATCTTTTGCTTTGTCTACAGCTCCAGCTTCATCACCATACATTAATCCCCAATCAGTTCTATTAATGTTGAAATTAGCTACAGCCTTAACCACGCCATTTTCAATAGTTACACTTGCAGGGAATGTGATATTTTTAGTAGTACCTCTCATTGTCAAGTTACCTGAAATAAAATGAGTAGGGTTTGCTACCATGACTTCACTCGTCTTGGCAGGAGCATTCTCCGTCATAAACTCATCGTTATCAGCAGCAACTTCAGCGCTATTAAAAACAGCAACTGAGGTTACTTCGAAAGTAGCAGTAGCATAATTAGCAGCGTCAAAGAAATCAGCAGACATTAAGTGACCCACTAATTTTGCGTTGTTCTCATTGTCAGCAGGCATATCCAAGTCAGTTAAAGTAGTGATATCAATCACAAAATTACCAGCAACGATTTCGTTTCCATTTACCTGAATTTCACCAGTGGTGATACCAATAGTGCCATTGTGCTTGCCAGCTGGCCTGCTGCCAATCCAAGTTAGAACGCTGCTTTCGGTGTTTACAGCTAGAGATGTAGCCTCCGTAGCACTAGCTACTTCTTTTGCATCAGAAGTTTCGACTGTCGAACCTTTAGGCCCACATGATGCTGCGAAGATTACTAAGGCAATAAGAGCCAAAGTTGATTTTAAAGTTTTCATTTTGATTTAATTAATTATTGTAGTTTACTTTTCTAAATTGAATTACGCTCAAACCAAACGTTTGTTTGATTGTTTGAATACTTTTGCAAAACTACATTGAGATATGATAAGTTCAATGTACGTACATATAATTTAATTTTATGGCAATTATTAAGGCTGCTAAGGGTTACAAGCCCGTTTTTGGTAAAGAATGTTTTTTGGCAGACAATGCTGTTGTGCTAGGTGAGGTCCAAATGGGAGATAATTGTAGCGTTTGGTTTAATGCTGTCGTGAGGGGAGATGTGTGCCGAATTGAAATTGGTGATAATTGCAATATTCAAGATGGCGCTGTAATTCACGGAACACTTAACCATTCTAAAACCATTCTGGGTAAGAATGTAAGTATCGGGCACAATGCAATTGTTCATGGTTGTATTGTTGAAGATAACGTATTGATTGGCATGGGGGCTATTGTAATGGATAATGCCATTATTAAGACGGGCTCTATGATTGCAGCTGGGGCAGTGGTCTTAGCAAATACCATAGTAGAACCTAATTCGCTCTATGCTGGTACTCCCGCAAAAAAAGTCAAAGACATTGATGAGAAATTGCGAAAAGTGATTGATAAAACACCTGAGAACTACATAATGTACAGCGGTTGGATTGAAGATATTTAATCCATTCGAATCCAACTTATTTCTTGTTTGGATTTTTAATTTTCATTTAACTTGAAGTATGATTGCACTACCCGAATTAGGAGAGTATCACCCATTTTATCAACCATATATCAATCAACTCAAAGGAGTAAATATTCTAGAAAAACTGAGTACTCAGAAAGTTGAATTATTGAACCTTTTGGGCCTTATTGATGAAGAAAAATCAAATTATGCCTATGACGAAGGCAAGTGGACGATCAAAGAGGTGTTGAATCACATTAATGATGTGGAAAGAATTTTCACATATCGTGCTTTAGCAATTGCAAGAGGAGATGAGCAATCTTTACCAGGGATGGATCAAGATACTTACCAACTGAATGCAAGTAAAAACGTCAGAAGCTTTGAAAGCTTAAGAAATGAGTTTGCAGCCATAAGAGAAAGCTCTATTCACTTTTTTAATAACATTACAGAAGAAGAAAGCTTTATAATTGGAACAGCCAGCAATAATCCAGTAAGTGTTCGTGCCTTGGCAGGCATGGTTGTAGGGCACGCTGCACATCACCTAATGATTTTGAAAGAAAGATATTTATAATGTTCATTATTGATCCAAACAGAGAATACCCGAAAGAAACTGAATCGAGAGTTGTAATTCGTTTTCAAGATTGTGATCCTTTAAGGCATTTAAACAACGCTAAATACTTTGATTACTTCTTTAATGCGCGTGAAGATCAAGTCCCGAAAATTTATGAGGTGGAAATGAAAGATTTCATTCTTGCTTATGATGCTGTATGGGTGGTTTATAACCACCATATTTCGTATTTGAAACCCGCGAATATGGGCGAATGGGTACGAATCAATTCAAGAGTGGTTTGGTTTAACGAGAATACGCTTGTCGTTGAATACTGTATGTTCGATGATGCAAAAAGTCATTTAAAAACATTGATGTGGAGTACCTTTAAATATGTCGGTATGAAGACGAGTCGTACTGTTGAACATTCAGAGGAAATTTCAGTTTACCTTAAAGCAATTCTTTATCCTGGTGTGGACTATCATCCACATAAATTTGATGATCGAATACAGCAGGTTAAAAATCTAGTTCGACCAACTATTTGATTTATCAATTAAGTAGCTTAGATTATTCAAGCTAACACATTTCATTCACCATATTTATCAACATTAATTACAACCGTTCTACAATTCAGCCATGAGCAATTCAGATTTTGACCACAAAGATTTAGAAGCAGTAAAGACAAAAATTAAGGATTCAGGCCAACCGTATATCGTGGTCGACTCTGAAGATAATTCTGATGACTACATGAATTTCCTCTTTACAGGATATCATGAAGGTAACGAAGTGGTTTTTGATGCAGCTTTGTATACGCTCAAAATCCAACATACAAGCGAAATGTATGAAATTGCAGAACATGAAGCGGCTAAGCGTTTCCCAGAATATCGTTCCATTGCTTATGAAGAAGATGAAAATGGTGACATCGCACCACTAGGCGATCTCGAAGAGGAAATTGGTTTGTACATGGCTGAGGTGATGGAAGAGTTAGAAGAAGAAGAGACTGTTAAAGTACAAGAGCACGTTGATATTGACGAGAGTTCTGAGGACAGCATTGGTCTCGATATCGGATTGAATGTGGAAAAGGTTACTCCTGAAGTAATCGAAAGATTTATAGAAGACTTTAAGAATGATGCTATTGAGTTAGACTCCACCTTCTATACTTTTCAAATGGATGATGAAGAGGATGATGAAGAATGATTTGATCATTTAATTGAATATCTACTCTAAAAAAAAATATAGAATCTTCAAAACAACTTGAACTTTTCAAGCTTTTGTATTCATGCTAAAAATAGCTTGGAAAGATATCTTCGCACATTCCTTGCCCGACAATCATCGGTTTCCGATGGAAAAATACAACCTGCTCCCCGAGCAACTTTTGTATGAGGGTACTATCACGGAAAACAATCTTTTCGAGCCAATTGCTATTTCTGAAGAGCAGGTGACAAGAACCCATGATGCCGTTTACTGGCATAACTTAAAAACGCTTCAGCTTTCTAGAAAAGAAGAACGAAAAACGGGTTTTCCTTTATCAGCAGACTTGGTTCAACGCGAAATCACCATTATGGGTGGAACTGTTCAAGCTGCTCAGTTTGCGCTAGAAAATGGCGTTTCCATGAATATCGCTGGTGGCACTCATCATTCTTTTACCAACCGTGGTGAAGGTTTTTGCCTATTGAACGACATTGCAATTGCTGCACACTTCCTACTTGATAAAAAGCTAGCCAACCAAATTTTGGTGGTCGATTTAGATGTGCACCAAGGCAATGGTACTGCAGAAATTTTTCAAAACGATTCGAGGGTATTTACTTTCAGTATGCATGGGGCTGCCAATTACCCTTTGCATAAAGAGAAGTCGGATTTGGATGTAGGCCTAAAGGATGGCACAGATGACGAAACCTATCTTAAACTGCTCGATTTCCATTTTAAAACCTTGTTGGACCAGGTTAAACCAGATTTCATTTTTTTTCAATCTGGAGTAGATGTATTGGCAACCGACAAATTGGGCCGATTAGGCATGACGATCATCGGCTGTAAACAAAGAGACAGAATCGTTTTAGAACAATGTAAACTCAATAATATTCCCGTAGTAGCCTGCATGGGAGGGGGCTATTCTGAAAGGATAAGTCATATTGTAGAAGCCCATGCTAATACTTATAGGTTGGCACAAGAGCTATATTTTTAAAAAGGAACAGATGCAAAATTCTAAAAAACTGAGAAGAAATTGGCTGATTTTCTCAGTCTCTGGCTTATTGCTGATTGGCTTTGGGTTATCATTAATGGGTGAGGCGCTAATTAGAAAGTATGAAGCGACTAATTGGCAAGATTGGTTTTGGCTAGGCACGCTTGCCTTAGTGGTCATTAACTCTGGTATTTCGCTTTTCGGAAAAGCAATCACTCTTCGAGTGAGGTTAGATATGCTCCGAAATAATCAGTAGATCTCAGCGATTGTTCAATCTTAATTATTGTTAAACCATGGTCTTTTGACCCGCTTTTTGAACCAAACCCCTTATCTTCGAATAAAATATATTTCGATTTTGACGTTGAAATGAACAGAACGGACTTAACCATATTGAAAAGACTTACCTATCTCCTGATTTTCTCCTTTTTCATGCCTGCAACTTTGATTTTTAGTCAAAAGGCAGGACACGTTAAGATCGATAAAGTTAATTCTACTTATGATGAGCAAAACCCTGTGCTTAGTCCTGATGGTAAAAGACTCTATTTCGTGCGTTCTGGTCATCCTCAAAATGAAGGTGGAGTAATCGACCGCGGTGATATTTGGTATTCAGAAAAGGATAGTCTTGGCTGGTCTGAACCAAGGCATGGTGGCAGTACGATTAATCATAAAGGATTAAATGGAATCGTTGGGTTTTCAGCCGATGGACAGCGGATCTATCTTATCAATTACAGCGATAACACAGGCACGATACAAAGTGGAATTTCAATGTCAGAATGGGTAAAAGATCATTGGTCGATTCCTCAGAGGCTCGATATTCGATTTTTCTCCAATAGTTCAGAATACATCAGTGGTTCGATTTCTTCAGATGAAACGGTGCTTATCATTTCTTTTAAAAGCTTTGATAATTATGGAAATGAAGATTTATATGTAAGCCTGAAGCAAGATAATGGATCATGGTCGCAGCCAGAAAATATGGGGATTGCGATTAATACGCTAGGAGAAGAATGGACACCATTTTTAGCAGGTGATATGAAAACCCTTTATTTCTCATCGAATGGTCAAGAAACTACTGGGGGCAGAGAGATTTATAAAACAACGAGAAGAGGAAGCTCATGGACGAGTTGGGAACAGCCCGTCAATATAGGTGCTTCTATCAATACAAAAGGAACAGAATTGGGTTATTTTATTCCCAATACTGGTGATATGGCTTATTTTTCATCCACTCAGAATAGCCAAGGTTTCGGAGATATTTTCGGCATTAAGTTAGAAGCAACTGAACTTGAGGTACAAAAAACGGCCATTATATCGAATAAGGCCAAACAGGTTTTTGAGCCAATAATTCCTGTAATCACATTAACAATGCAGGTTTTAGACGCATTATGGGAGAAGCCTTTGGATGCTAAAGTGAAGTTGCTCTATAATAACAATGAAGTTGAGATCAATACAGCCGAAGTAGAGTCTGCCGAGAAGAAATTTTTAGTGTCTATGCCCAAGGGAACGGTGGTTAAAGTAGAAATTAATGCCGATGGATATTTGAATTACAGAGAAACATTTACAGTATCAGCTATTTCAGAAAGAGATGATAGTTCGGACGGCCAAGTAGAAGGCTTTAGGTTAACTCCTAAAGTTATTGGTACTAAGGTCAAAATCGAAAACGTGCTTTTTGAAGAAGGCAATGCCAAGTTTTCAAACCGTAAAGTCTCACTCGAGCAATTGGATAATTTGGTCGCTTTGCTTGAGGCCAATCCCGAAATGGAAATCAGGCTAGAAGGACACACCGATAATCGAGGAAACCCAAAATTGCTCAAAGAGTTGTCGCTAAAAAGAGTAGATGCAGTAAAGGAATATATCCTGTCTAAAGGAATTGCCGCAACTAGAATCCAAACGATTGGTTATGGTGCTGAAAAACCAGTTGGTAGAAATACTACTGATAAAGGCCGTGGGCTTAATAGAAGGGTTGAGTTTGTGATTATTAAGTAGTCCAACTCACTGATCGATCTTTACAATCAAATTATTATCTACATCAAATTGAAAAAAGGTTAAATTAGAAGGCTACAAACCATCATAGTTCAACCTTATGCGACACATTTTTTCAATATCTCTTTTCCTTATTTCAAGCTTCTGTTTTGGTCAAAGTGTAGATCAATCTTCTTTTCAAGATTTAAAATACAGAATGATTGGCCCTTTTAGGGCGGGTAGAACGGTAGGAGCTGTTGGAATTCCCGATCAGCCTAATGTCTTTTTTATTGGCGTCAATAATGGTGGAGTATGGAAGACCGATGACTTCGGGCGTACTTGGAATCCCATCTTTGATGATGCACCTACAGGTTCAATTGGAGATTTAGCGGTTTCTCCCTCAGACCCCAATGTGATTTATGTAGGAACGGGTGAAGGTTTGCACCGTCCTGATTTATCAGTGGGTGATGGCATGTTCAAATCGACTGATGGTGGTAAATCATGGTCGAAAATTGGCTTAGATGATATTCAACAAATCGCACGCGTAATTGTACATCCGACAAACCCCAATATTGTATTTGTAGCGGGTTTGGGCCATCCGTATGGTGCCAATGAAATGCGCGGAATTTTCCGCTCCACCAACGGAGGTCAATCTTGGGAGAAAGTTTTGTACATCAATCACAACACTGGTTCGGTTCAAGTAGAGTTTGATCCAACCAATCCGAATGTGCTTTATGCTGATATGTGGGAACACCAAGAAGGCCCATGGGAAAATGCTTCCTTTTCTGGCCCGAACAGTGGTTTGTATAAGTCAACGGATGAAGGTACTAGTTGGAAGAAATTAGAGAATGGATTGCCAACGGCTGAAAATGGCCTTGGTAGAATAGGGATTGGCATTTCTCCAAGTAACCCTAATCGAATCTATGCAACGGTGGATGCACGTCAAAATGGTGGTATTTATCGCAGCGATGACGCTGGCGAAAACTGGTCGTTAATCGCAAAGGATGGCCGATTATGGGGAAGAGGAAGCGATTTTGCTGAAATCAAGGTACATCCTAAAAACCCAGATTTGGTTTATGTGGCCAACGTAGCGTCTTATCG
>JBLIKG010000010.1:0-24031 GCA_047636255.1 Roseivirga sp.
TTCTCTTCCCAAGCGCTTTAACTCTGCGATGAGTTGAGGAATCAAGGTTTTATGTCCGGCCGCTAAACTAGAGGCCCCAATGATATGCACATCATTTTCTGCCGCTTGAAGCGCGGTTTCTTCAGGCGTTTGAAAAAGAGGCCCGATATCGACATCAAAGCCCAAATCGGCAAAGCTTGTGGCAATTACTTTGGCTCCACGATCATGACCATCTTGTCCCATCTTGGCTACCATGATTCTTGGTCTACGACCATCCATTTCGGCAAACTTGTCCGAAAGCTCTTTTGCCTTTTTAAAGTCTATGTTATCCTTCACTTCGTTTGAATATACACCAGAAATTGATCTGATCACAGCTTTATGGCGTCCAAACACGTTTTCCATTGCCGTAGAGATTTCACCTAATGAGGCCCTGTTTCGGGCTGCTTCAACAGCCAATTCGAGTAAATTGCCTTCGCCTGTTCTGGCGCATTCTTCGATGGCTTTAAGACTGGCCTCAGTTTTTGTAGTATTACGTTCGCTTTTCAAAATGGCCAATCGCTCGAGTTGCGACTTTCTTACTGCAGTATTGTCTACTTCCAGTAATTCTAGATCGAAAGCCTCATTTACTTGGTATGCGTTTATTCCAACAATAATGTCTTTGCCAGAATCAATCCTTGCTTGTTTTCTAGCAGCAGCTTCTTCAATTTTCATTTTCGGTAGGCCTTGCTCAATTGCTTTGGCCATACCACCCATTTCTTCTACCTCTTCAATCAAAGCCCAAGCTTTTTTCATCAATTGGTCAGTCAGATATTCTACATAATAAGAGCCTCCCCAAGGGTCAACCACTTTAGTAATGTCTGTTTCGTGTTGAAGATAAATCTGCGTATTCCGAGCAATTCTGGCCGAAAAATCTGTGGGTAGCGCAATCGCTTCGTCCAAAGCATTGGTGTGTAGCGATTGCGTATGCCCTAAAATGGCTGCCATGGCCTCTACACAAGTTCGGGTAACATTGTTGAAAGGATCTTGCTCTGTCAAACTCCAACCCGATGTTTGGCAATGTGTTCTCAATGCCATCGACTTCTCACTCTTAGGATTGAATTGCTTCACAATTTTAGACCAGAGTAATCGCCCAGCGCGCAGTTTAGCAATTTCCATGAAATGGTTCATACCGATGCCCCAGAAAAAGGAAAGTCTTGGGGCGAAATCGTCAATATTTAAACCCGCATTAATCCCTGTTCTGATGTATTCTAGGCCATCTGCTAAAGTGTAGGCCAACTCAATATGAGCAGGAGCACCGGCTTCGTGCATGTGATATCCCGAAATGCTGATCGAGTTAAAACGAGGCATATGCTTGGAGGTGTATTCAAAAATATCTCCAATGATGCGCATAGACGGAAGTGGAGGATAGATATAGGTATTCCTCACCATAAACTCCTTCAAAATATCATTCTGAATAGTACCCGTCAACTTTTCTTTCGAAACTCCTTGCTCTTCAGCAGCCACAATATAGAAGGCCATAATTGGGATTACCGCCCCATTCATGGTCATAGAAACGGACATTTCATCCAAAGGAATTTGATCGAAAAGCAGTTTCATGTCCAAGATGGAATCAATGGCTACGCCTGCTTTACCGACATCACCAACAACTCTTGGGTGATCTGAATCATAACCACGGTGGGTCGCCAGATCGAATGCAACCGAAAGGCCTTTTTGACCCGCGGCTAAATTTCTTCTATAAAAAGCGTTAGATGCTTCTGCAGTCGAAAAGCCTGCGTATTGGCGAATAGTCCACGGTCTTTGGGTATACATTGATGCATAAGGTCCGCGGAGATAGGGCGCTTTTCCAGCCCCAAAACCAAGGTGTTCGGCTTCTTTAAGGTTTTCAGCCTTGACTATTGGATTCACTTCAATGCCTTCAGCTGTCAACCAATCTATGCCCTCAATTTTCAATTGAGACTTTGTCTGGGTCTTTATGTCTTTGAATACTGGTCTCATACCGTTACACTTTTAGTCAAGGTGTCAAAATCGGTTTTTGTGATTTTCGAAAGGCCTCCTTTGGCTTCGATTTCTTGAACAAACTGCCATGATCTTTCTACCATTTGGGTGGTCAGAGACTCCAAAAAGTAGGCTCCAGCAGCTGCATCAATGGTTTTGTCGAAATACGATTCGTCTTTGAGCAAAGTGGAGATGTTCCTCGCCATGCGTTCAGCTTGCGCTGGATTTTTAGGAAATAAGTGATAAAATGGATTGATCACGACTGCATTTGTACCACCAATAATGGCCGACATGGCTTGGGTACATGCCCTTAATAAGTAGTTATATTCATCCTTTGTGGGCTCATTCCAATGACCAGAGCAGGATACAATTTGCAATTGCGCAGGCTTGACTTCAAAACCATAAGCCTGCCCTAATTGAATTAGAAGTAATCTTAAGGCGCGGTGTTTAGCTATTTCGATAAAGTAAGAGGTGCCCAATTCTACATTAAACTGCAATTGATAAAAGTGCTTTTCTAAGTCTGACGGATCAATTTTGTCTAAGACATCGACTGTTTCCGCTAGGATTAAGGCGAGTTCAGCACAGATGTCAGAATTTTTTTGACCAACTATTACTGATTTGAAGTTTGGCAGTTGGCTCCAAACTAACTTTTCTTTGTTTTGAATAAAACCATGAACTTGATCTTCTGAGCATTCGGATTTTTCTATGAACCCTTCGAAGTTCTTAATGAATTGCTCATCATTTTCTGACAATTGGAATCCGATATGGCAATAGGGAAGTAGAATGTCTTTTAAGAGCGATTCAAAATTGGGTATGCGCTCTAGTTGAAATAAAATGCCGGTGGCACCATTATTTAAAGCTAGTATAGCTTTTTGATTGGCCTCTTTTTCATTTTCTACCTTGACAACTTGATAATTTACCCAGTGCCTGGCACCTAATTTTTCTGGTGCTTGATTTTCGAATTGCAGATTGGGTAGATGCGTTGGTAAGTCTTCTTTAGTATAAAAAGGCTTACCCGTTACTCCTAAAGTTTGCCAATTCAAGCTTTCAATTGACGCTCCTTTTAGCTCTTTGGTAATTAATTCGCTCCAAGCCTTAGCGCTCGTAGGTTGAAAATCATCTAAAAGTTTTTCCTCCATATCCTTTTGATTGATTACACGAAATTAATGGATTTGGATTGGCTTTACTTCAATTCTACACTAAAGGAAGGAATTAAGGTAAGTTTGATTGAAATACCACACTGATTTGATAGAATAGGGCATCTTTGAAATATGAGTCTTTTTTAAAAATCTTGGAGGAATTTATTTTGAAGAGAGTTCGAATACATCTTTCAACTTCACCTATTTTTTATCATTTTTGTCATCCCTCAAAAATCTATTGAGGGATTTATTTCCAGTTTGCTTAATCATTTGATGGTGAAAAACAGTGTATCGGTTTGGGAGGGCTGCCTCCAATTTATTAGAAGCCAAGTAGGGGAACAGAGCTTCCGAACTTGGTTTGAGCCGATTATACCACTATCTATCAGAGAAAACGTAATCACCATTCAAGTACCAAGTCAGTTTTTTTACGAATACCTTGAAGAGCATTATGTACAATTATTACGGCAGGTCATTCATAGTGAACTTGGGCCGCTTGGTCGATTAGAATATTCTGTAATTGTAGACAGTGGTAGTGCTCAGAATCAACCATATTCCGTCACATTACCCAATCAGGCACCAAAGAACAAGTGGGAACAGGATAGACAACCGTCAGTAAGAAGCCCTTTTGAAATGCCTTCTGTTGAAGAAGAATGGAGACATTCTAACCTCAATTCTAATTACGATTTTGAAAATTACATCGAAGGAGATTGTAATCGTTTAGCCCGCTCCGCTGGTATTGCAGTAGCTGAAAAGCCTGGAATAACCTCTTTCAATCCATTAATGGTTTATGGAGGCGTTGGACTAGGTAAAACGCACTTGATTCAATCTATTGGTAATAAAATACGCAGAGACAATAAAGACAATTTTGTGCTTTATGTTTCTTCGGAAAAATTCACAACTCAGTTTACAGATGCCATTAAGAACAACAGTATTCAGAGTTTTACCAACTTCTATCTTCAAGTAGATACGCTGATCATAGATGACGTTCAGTTTTTTGCGGGGAAAGAAAAAACTCAGGAAATGTTCTTCCACATTTTCAATCATTTGCACCAAACGGGCAAACAGATTGTAATGTCTAGCGATCGTCCGCCAAGAGATTTAAAAGGCTTGCAAGACAGATTGCTTTCAAGATTTAAATGGGGGTTGACTGCCGATTTGCAGATGCCTGATTTTGAAACTAGAATCGCTATTATCGGTCGTAAAATGCAATCTGATGGAATTTATATTCCCGATGATGTAGTCGAATATTTGGCTTACAGCGTGGACACCAATGTGCGTGAACTCGAAGGGGTTTTGATTTCATTGATCGCTCATTCGACCCTTAACAAGACGGATATTAACCTTGAACTTGCCAAGCAGACTTTGAAAAATATCGTTCATGATATTGAGTCTGAAGTAGGCGTAGATTATATACAGAAATCTGTGGGGGAATATTTCCAGATCAGTGTTGAAGATCTAAAGGACAAAACCCGTAAAAAAGAAATTGTAATTGCCCGCCAAGTTGCAATGTACCTTTGTAAGGAATACACCAATCACTCTTTAAAATCAATTGGCTATCATTTTGGAGGTCGCGATCATTCTACAGTGATCCATGCCGTTCAATCGGTAAGCGATATGATGGACTTGGATGTTAAATTCTGTCATAGTATCGAGGAATTGAAGAAAAAAATGAGAATGAAATCTATCTAATCCTAGTTTTAGATTGGGTTGGGCATAAAAAAAGGGGCCATCAGCCCCTTTCCCACGTAACAAGTTTGCACTATTTCACCGCTACGAATTGTATGAACTCTTTACCTCCAGCATTCATTTTAATTCTGTAATCGCCTTGAGCCAATTGAGAAAGATTATATCTTCTTAAATCATGGGATCCAGCTACAGTTTCTTTGAATACACGTTTGAAGTTGCTGTCATAGATCGACACTTCAACAGAGGCACTATCTTCAGATGGCATAAGGATGTCAAGTAAGTCACCGTTTCTACGGATAACTGGCTTCATAATCACCACTTTGCTGTCGTTTAATACATTAGTAGATACTGCTGAAACCTCTACAGACACAGTGCTGAAGCTTGTTTCATTTTCTACCTCGATATAGTAGGTTCCGGTTTTAAGAGAATTCAAATCGAATTTTTTAGAATATTCATTTTCACCTAATATTCTTTCTGTGTGTAAAATCGATCCTTTTTCGTCTCTAAGTTTGATTTGAGTCTCACTTGTTCCGAATCCGCTTGCGGTAAGAGCAATTGTTTTTGCTCCAACAGTTTGCACTTTCACAGTTGGTTTATCACCATTTGCAAAACTCATGGTTGATGCCATAACCATTATGACGATCAACATTACTTTATTCAAATTTTTCATAACGCTTAGTTTAAATGTTTAAAACTAATTATGATACAAAGGTATATGGTGGAGACTCCCTCCACTACGCCTGAATTGGCAACTATATGTTCTATATTAACCCGATAATTAACTTATTGGGGTAAAAAGTTAATATTCTACATATATCGGTTAATTTAGTATAGAACAAGTTGAGTGACTTGAGTGTTTATTTGGAGTATCAATTCAAAGGAAGCTCTTCTGAATTAAGAAAATGAAATTTGAGAATAGCTTGAAGTCCGTTTTAAAGGCCTTTGACTTTATTTATATACCAATAATTACCTAATGAAAAGCAGTAAACCATCTTTAGAAAGAATTAGCCCAGCTTTTGGAAGCTCTTTTCTTGTAAGGCGTTATTCAGAATCATGCGAGAATGAATTGGCCAATTGGCATTTTCATCCTGAAATGGAGTTGATCTATGTGCATGGAGGTAGTGGAAAGCGACATATTGGTAAACATCTTGGCTATTTTAATGATGGCGACTTGGTTTTGATGGGCTCATTTTTACCTCATTATGGTTTCACTAACAGATTGACGGGTAACCGATCTGAAACAGTAATTCAGATGAGAGAGGACTTTCTAGGGCCTGAATTTTTTCAATTACCCGAAATGAATGCCATTCGTAAGCTTTTCGCGCTAGCTAAAAAGGGAATTGCTTTTCATGGTGATGCAAAAAAACGGATAGGTGATAAGATAGAGGCACTGACTTGGTTAGATCAATATGATCGTCTTCTTGGCTTATTGGCCGTGCTCAAAGAACTTGCGCTCACAAACGATTATGAAGTTTTGAATGCAGAAGGCGTAGCTATGGCCGTTGACTTGCAAGACAATGATCGCATGAATGCCGTCTATCAATACATAAGAGAGAATTTTAAGGAGCACATTTCACTTGACGAAATCTCCGATGAGGTAAGCATGACAGTTCCTGCCTTTTGCAGGTACTTCAAAAAGATTTCAAGAAAAACGTTTACCAAGTTTGTCAACGAATACAGGGTTGTACACGCTTCAAAGCTCCTAGCAGAAACCGCCATGAGTATTACAGAGATAAGTTTTGAAAGTGGCTTTAATAACTTTTCACACTTTAATAAACTTTTCAAAGAGTTTACAGGCAAAAGCCCTTCGGCCTATCGCCACGAGTTCAAGAAGATTATCGTAGGAGAGGATTAATTGAATTTTCTCTCTATCACTTCCATAAAAGCTTCAATTTCGCCACTGTCCATTTTCCATCCTTGATTAAAAGTCATGGCAGTGTCTACGGCTTCGGACAAACTGTTGGCTGTATCAATTTGAGACAGGGCATCGTTCAATAAGTCCTTATTTCCTTTAAAAAGGGAATTCGTGAACATAATTCGTTCATTCAAAGTCAAGCTTTTTTCTATAGATTTCGTAACCTTTTTCTGAAGTTTATCTGCTAAAGTAGGTGCGTTGGTATTGAGATTGAATTTATCATTCAACGTTTCTCTGGGTTGAACAGAAGCCTCTTCAACTTTCTTATAAACGTTTTCTTTTCTGACTGTCGGTATGGGTTCGGTACTTTCGGCTACTGGAGCAGCTACTCTTTCCTCAATTTTATCAAATAGGAATTCGAGCTTGTTCTCTGCATTCAACTGATTTAGAAAATCGACAGCAGATATTTTATCAAAACTGTTGCTGAGCTTGTCAATTTGGGCTTCTAAATTGTGAATTCCTCGTTTTGATAAATCAGTTAAAGCGGTGGCATGAGTTTTAAAATACTTAATCTCACTTTCTAAGAAATTGGGATTGGCCTTGAATGCTTTGAGTAAATATGCTTTGGGTTCAAAGGTCAATAATACAGTTTCTTCAATTGCCTTGGCCAAAAGGAGTTCTAGTTCGGCTTTTCCTACACTGATGTGATTGGAAAGCACATTCATAAAATCCTTCAGTGCTTTTTGTACCTCTTTATTACTAAAATCAAAATAAGGACTTTCAAGTTTTTGCATTTCCATTTGCCATTTGCCGAGAAGCTCTTTAATCACAAATGAATTCACCTGTCGAACACCCGTAAGACTGACTATTGAGCTACCATCAATTTTTTCTTTGTTTGTGAATAATTTTGAACAAATTAAGGCGGCAACTTGATTGGAAAAACTGGAGATTGATTCTTGCTTTAGCTTGTAGCTCATTGCTTATTTCTTTTGATTTGTAAATATAAAACTATGGCGAAGATCATTATTGAAAACCTGAATAATAAAGAGATTTCTAGCACAGATAACTCTAAATCAGTCTTGGATATTATCCACGAAAACGGAATAGACTGGATGCATGCTTGCGGTAAGAATGCAAGATGCACAAGTTGTAAATTGATATTAGTAGAAGGAGCTGAAAATCTTTCTCCAATTGAGGAGGTGGAACAGAAACTTTTTGATGTTGGAAAGTTGGTTAATGGTGAGCGAATAGCTTGTCAGGCCAAGCTTCATGGTGATATCAAAGTCCGAGTTGCAGATAAAAACAAGTTTCCTCATATGGAATACACAGGTTAACCATGTTTTTAGAACCTCAAGGAAATATAGCTGGTGAACATGCCTCGGGATCAATCGAGGTAGTTTGCGGCTGTATGTTCTCAGGTAAAACAGAAGAGCTTATTCGTAGACTTCGCAGGGCAACTATTGCTAAGCAAAATGTAGAGATATTCAAACCGGCTATCGACACTCGCTATGATGATGAAAAGGTAGTTTCTCATAACAAAACTGCCATTCGTTCTACACCAGTGCAGTTTGCTTCGGATATTCTGCTGCTTTCTGGTGAAAGCGATGTTGTGGGCATAGATGAGGCTCAATTTTTCGATGATCAAATTGTTGATGTTTGTCGGACTTTGGCTAATAATGGAAAACGTGTGATTGTAGCGGGGTTAGATATGGATGCCCAAGGCAATCCTTTCGGGCCAATGCCACAACTGTTGGCGATTGCAGAGTTTGTTACAAAATTACATGCCATCTGCACAGTAAGCGGAAGCTTGGCTTCGTTCTCTTATAAACTTTCTGATTCTGAAAAGACCGTTGAGTTGGGTGAAACCGATATTTATGAGGCGCGGAACAGGAAGTATTTCTACCAAGGACTCGAGGAAAAGAAGAAGCTAAGAAAAAAGTGAGGCTATTCAGACAGACGTTAATCGTTATTGCTTTGGGCATTTCCGCTCTTACTGCTTTTTCGCAAGGCCAAATTCCTGTTTTTACATGGCGATCACACACCAGCTATAGTCAGGTGATTGATATTGCACCTGCAGGAGACCGTATTTATGCGGCATCACCCAATGGCTTGTTTTATGTGGATTTAAAAGAGAATTCTGTTAATCGACTCACCAAATACAACGGACTTTCTGACGTAGGTATTGGGGCTATTGGCTTCGATGCTAACGAACAGGCCTTGGTAATTGGTTATACTAATGGGAACATTGATATAATTCGAGACAAGAGCATTGTCAACATTAAAACGGTTTTAGAAGCCCAAACTACGGTCGATAAAACTTTCAACAGCATCAACTTTAAGAATGGCTTGGCTTATTTGATGGGAGATCTAGGTATTATAGTAGTTGATTTGGGCCTTGATGAGATTGTGGAGTCCTATCAGAATATTGGTAATAATGGCCAAAATGTGCGCGTTTCAGATATTACATTTTCTGCTGATAGTATTTTTGCAGCGAGTGCTGATGGCATTTTATCTGCTGCATTAAATTCTCAAACCAATAGACAAGATTTTAATAATTGGAGGCGAGCTTTTCAGGGGATTAATTTTGAACATGTAGAGATCTTTGAAAATCAGCTTTATGCCAGTTCTGGTTCCGATTTGTTTTCAAACCAAGACAACAATTGGCAATACTTAACCTCAACGATTCAAAACATTCAAGACCTTGAAGTTAATGAAAGCCTCTTTGTTTTGACATCGAACGAAATTCAAAGTTTTCAGAATAATCAATTAGCGACTGTCCATACTTTTCAGTCGAGCGGAATTATTAAAAATCGACTTAAGGTTCTTCAAAACAACTTTTGGGTTGGGGATTCTTTTTCAGGCCTACTGCGAGTGGCTAGTGGGAATGAAACTTCTTTTTTGCCATCTGGACCTGCGGCTGATCCTACTTGGTCTGTATCGAAGTTGGAAAATGATTTGGTCAAACTTGCCGGTGGATTCAATCAAAATATTGTCTCTGAACAGCACTCTTCATTTATTTCCACTTTCAATTTCATAGAGGGCTGGAATTCTCAACTTATCGTCAACTCCGATGGAGACAGCATTGGAGATCTGATAGGCATTCAAAATATTGAACGTAATGGTACGGAAACCTTTCTGGCATCTCATGCGCAAGGTCTTTATAAAATTAATGGGCAGCAAGTCTTGCCAATCGCTGAGGTTTCATCCAATATTTCGTTGACAAGTAATTCGGGTAGCTTCAGACTGACGGCTTTGGCAAAAGACAATGATGCACTTTGGATCACAAATTATGGTGATGCGCTTTCTCTCCATCAATGGAATTTTGCCAATGACACTTGGCAAGCATATAACCTGTCCAATTCAAGGGGGAGATTTCCAATCGGTCTTTTTGTAGCGCCCAATGGAAACAAATGGATGCCCATTGACGACAATCAAGGAGGAGGTATTTTGGTTTTTGACGAAGTCACTCAAACAGAGCGCTACTTGAATACAAATGGCGGTCAGGGAGGTTTGACCGGAAGTTATGTGACTTCTTTTGCTACTGACGACAACCTTTTTCTTTGGGTAGGAACAGATGAAGGCATTTGCTTCTTCCCTAATCCAGATGCCGTGCTCAATGGTCAAGCGCTCACTGCAAACGTGCCAATTTTCGAAAATCGATTATTGCTTCGCGATGAATTTATCACTTCAATTGCCATTGACCCAGCAAATAGAAAATGGTTCGGGACGAAAAACAATGGCCTTTGGCTTTTTAGCCAAACGGGAGACGAGTTAGTGCAGCGTTTTACCACGGAAAATAGTCCGCTGCCTTCAAATGCAATTACCAGCATTTTTGTAGAAGAAGTTACAGGAGAAGTGTTTATTGGAACAGATAAAGGATTAGTTTCATTTAGAAGCGATGCTACAAAAGGTACTTTTATGCATCAAAATGTAGAAATCTATCCAAACCCAGTGACTTCGAATTTTTCAGGAGAAATTGTCATCAATGGCTTGGTCAATAATGCGATTGTAAAAATTACCGATGTTTCAGGGAAATTGGTGAAGCAAACGCGAGCCAATGGTGCAACTGCGACTTGGAATGCAAGAGACGTGAATGGTAGCCGAGTGCAGACAGGTATTTACTTGGTTTTTAGCTCGAATGCAGATGGAACAGAAACCTTTGTCGGTAAAATCGCAATCATATAATGCTACACAATACGAGAGGTATAGTACTCAATTATATCAAGTATGGCGAAACTTCGATCATTGTTAGAATATTTACTGAAGCGTTTGGTGTACAAAGCTATATCGTAAATAGTGCTAGAACGGCTAAAGGCCGAGGTAAAATGGCACTTTATCAACCACTGAGTTTATTAGAAATGGTGGTATATCATAAGCCAGGTAAAGATATCCAACGAATTTCGGAAGCCAAGTTCAGTTATGCCTTTTCGTCTATTCCTTTCGATCCAGTAAAAACTGGGATCAGTATTTTTCTTACTGAAATCATGAACAAGCTTTTACGCGAAGAGTCCGAGAATAAAGAGCTTTATGGTTTCATTCATCAAGCCATTACAATTTTCGATCATTTAGAAAAAAACGTGATTAATTTTCACTTGCAATTCTTGATGAAGTGCAGCGCTTATTTGGGTTTCGAACCACAGTCAGCGGAAGGTTTTATTGAGGAATTAGCAGAATTTGGCCTTCATTTTAGGACATTAGAAGCTGAAAGGATCATTATTTCACAACTGATGAATCGCCCATTAGGCGATGATATTGAGGTTAACGGGCAATTAAGGAGAGACATTCTTTCTCACATCATTAAGTTTTATCAAATTCATGTTTCTGGGTTGAATGAAATAAAATCGTTGGTTGTGCTGAAAGAGGTATTGAGTTAGTAAAGTCTGTAAATAATATTTAATAAATTGAACTGTTTTTAATTGAAGAGTTATGAGTGAAAAACTTTATGACGAAGTCCCATCTTTAGATCTTGCTGATTTTACTTCGGGTGATCCTGCAAAGAAGCAAGCCTTTGTAAACACCCTAGGTGCGGCTTACAATAATATAGGTTTTGCCGCTATTAAGAATCATGGTTTGAGCGAAGAGCAAACAAAGAAGCTATACAATACCATTCAGCAATTTTTTATGCAGTCTGATGCGGTAAAGCAGCAATATGAAGTGCCAGAATTGGCCGGTCAACGCGGCTATATTGGCAAAGGCAAAGAACATGCAAAAGGTAGAAAAACAGGTGATTTAAAAGAATTTTACCATGTTGGGCAGGAGGTAGTGGATGGCGATCCAATCAAAGACGAATACCCCGATAATATTTGGCCAGAAGAAATTCCTGAAATGGAAGCGATAGCTTTAGAGGTTTATAAGACTTTAGAAGCTGCTGGTATTAAAATGCTTCAGGCCATAGCGCTTTATTTGGGGCTGGACGAACATTACTTCGATGACAAAGTAAAAAACGGAAATAGCATTTTGCGACCTATACATTACTTCCCAATTGAAAATCCAGATGAAGTCCCTGATGATGCTGTTCGTGCAGCAGAACACGGTGATATTAACCTCATCACCCTGTTAATGGGTGCAAGTGCTGATGGATTACAAGTTTTAAGAAATGACGGCAAATGGATTCCGATTACAGCCTTGCCAGAGCAATTGGTTGTTAATGTGGGAGACATGCTTTCGCGCCACACCAACAATAAGTTGAAATCGACAATTCATAGGGTAGTTAATCCTCCGAGAGCATTGATGAAGACTTCTCGTTTTTCAATCCCATTCTTTATGCACCCTAGGTCAGACATGGATTTGACTTGCTTAAAAAGCTGTATCGATGCGAGTCATCCTAAGCTTTACGAAGATATTACGGCTGGTGAGTTTTTGAATGAAAGACTCATAGAGCTTGGCTTGAAGAAGAAATAGGCTAATCCCAATCGAATACTTTGATAAAACGAATTCGATACTACATTTATCTGCGTGATGTGCTTCTCATGGCGGTTACTGCCTTTGGAGGCCCTCAAGCTCATTTTGCCATGATTTTGAAAGTTATGGTGAAGAAGAGAGGCTATCTTACCGAAGAGGAGCTCATCGAGCTCAATGCACTTTGCCAAATACTTCCAGGACCTACTTCTACCCAAACAATTACGGCCATAGGTTTCAGAATCGGGGGGCCTAATTTGGCCTATCTTACTTTATTGGTTTGGATGCTGCCAGCCGTGGCAATAATGACGACAGCTGCCATTTTGGTTGATTCCTATCAGACCAAGAATTTCAGTTTAGAATTTACACGATTCATACAGCCCATGGCCGTAGGCTTTGTAAGCTATGGCGCGTATATCATTGCTTCAAAGGTGGTTACCACCAGAACCGCGGGTGGATTAATGGCACTTTCTGCAATCGTAACTTATTTTATTTCGAAACCGGTAGCCTTGCCATTGGTGCTTGTTTTTGCGGGTGTACTTACCGCCTTTAAGTACAAGCAGCAGGAACCTGAAGAAAAGCAAAAGATAAAGATCAAGTGGGCAAATTTTACGCTTTGGGCACTAGTTTTAGTAACTGCTGCGGTTTTAGGTGCCGTTACCCATGATAGAATGATCCTCCTTTTTGAGAATTTCTATAGAAACGGGAGTTTAATATTTGGAGGAGGTCAGGTACTGATTCCTTTCTTACATACGGAGTTTGTTGAGTTTAAGCATTATTTAACTTCTGAAGAATTCTTGACGGGTTTGGCGATGGTACAGGCCGTTCCGGGGCCAGTGTTTTCAGTGAGTTCTTTTGTGGGTGCTTTGGCTGTGCGTGATTTAGGTTTATGGGCGCAAATCCTTGGTGGTTTTATTGCAGCATGTGGCATTTTCCTGCCGGGCACCTTTTTGATATTTTTTGTAATCAGATTTTGGGAAGATCTCAAGCGCTACAGGGTGGTTAGGGCTTCATTGGAAGGCATTAATGCAGCGAGCGCAGGCATGGTGGCTGCGGCTGCTTTTACGCTATTTGAGCCTATTGAGAATAATGTATTGAATGTGTCCGTGATTATAGGAACATTCTTACTGCTGACGTATACAAAAATTCCTCCTCCATTTATTATTTTGGCGGGTCTACTCGCTGGAATTTTCATACATGGCACCTGAGAAAACAGCCGTTACTGTTGACTTCAAAGCGACTTTCAATGCCACAGATTACTGGCAAATTTTTCGACTCATGACCCAAAGGAAAACCAAAGGCTACTGGAATATCAAGGTGAGAAATACTTTCTGAAATAATTTTTTCTACTCCTTTGCCAAAGCTATCCTGATGGTCTTTCATCGATGAAAAATCTCCAACAATAAGTCCTTTAATTGAGTCTAGTTTTCCGGCTCTTTTAAGCTGAATTAACATCCTGTCTAAGTGGTATAGGTATTCACCGACTTCTTCTAAAAAGAGAATTTTGCCCTCTGTTTGGATTTCTGAGGCTGTTCCTATGGTATTGCAAATAATAGATAAGTTACCACCTACTAGAGGAGCTCTAGTTTTGCCAAATTTATTATTCTCGTTGTGGGCAATTTGATATTCAAGTTTACCCTTAAATAATATTTCTTGAAGTGCGACTGTAGATTGTTCGTCCCAAGTCAAAGTAACTCCCATTGGGCCATGAATAGAAGCGACATTCCGGTTATTAAGTAAACTGAGAAGCGAGGTAATATCGCTAAAACCACAAATCCATTTTGGATTCATATCGAATGAGGTCCAATCGAGTTGGTCAATTATGCGAGTAGTACCGTAACCTCCTCTAGCGATAATAATGGCTTTTATTTCGGGATTGTCTAAAGCCCATTGCAGGTCACTTAATCGTTGTTCGTCTGTTCCAGCGAAATAATTATTAGTTTCTAGAACATTTTCTCCAAGTATAGGCTCAATTCCCCATGATTTGATAATCTCTAAAGAAGGTTCAAGATTACTTTCAATCTTCTTTGCTGGAGCGATCAAGGCAATCTTGTCTCCTTTTTGTAAAACCTGTGGAATTCTCATAGGGCTAAAATAAAAAAACCTCTTCATATGAAGAGGTTTTAAGTGTCGTTAGAGATATTTTAGTTTCCGTTACCAGTCGCTTTTGGAGCTCCTTCTTCAACGTCAGGCATAGGTACACCTAATTTTTCGAAAATTGCTTTGGTAATATTGTCTTCGTCATTCGCGGCTAATACAATCCCGTCTCCTGAGCCAGTTCTTGCATTTAAGATCATTGCGTAACCTTTTTCTTTTCTCACTTCTTCAATTGCATTTTGCACTTTAGTATAAATTGGATTGAAAAGCGTAGCAGTTTTATTTGTATAAGCTTGTTCGGCTTTTTGAGAAAATGCTTGAAGATCACCTTGTAACCTTCTGATTTCACCTTCTTTTTCTTGAAGTACAATTTGGGCTGCGTTTGGCTGTTGAGCCAATTGTTGATATTCAGCTATTTTAGCTTGAATGTCAGCCTCCTTATTTGTGACTTGGCTAGCGAGTTGCTTCTGAAATGTTTCAATTTCAGATTGGATTCCAGGAATTTCTGGCATGTTATATACAATAGCGTCTATGCTAGTATATCCAATTTTGAAATTCTGGCTTTGTGCTGTCATTGCCAATAAGAGCAATGAAAGGGCTACTAATAGTTTACGATTCATGACTTTAATATTCAATTTAATGTTTTAGTTCTGTTTTTTTAAAAGCTCCAATTCTTCAAGAATAAACTCTGTGTAATCATGTACGGGATTAGAGTAGCCAATTCCTAAATCAGATGATTTATCGAAAAGATAATCTAAACCGTTTTTTCTGGCCACTACTTCAACAGCGTCAAATAACCTCTGCCTTAGTGGTCTTAAAAGCTCTTCTTGCTTTTTATAAATTAAGCCATCATATCCAAAAAGCTCTGTTGATTTGTTCAGGGCCTCTTGTTCCTTTAATTCAATTTCCTTTTGCTTTTCCTTGATCATCTCAGGGGTGAACAAAATTTCTTTTGAACGAAGTTCTGCTCGCATCTTCTCAGCGTCATTTTGCAAACTCCGTACCACATTATCAAATTCTTTCCAGAGCCCGTTTAGCTCTTGGTTTTTTTCCGCGTATTCAGGCATTTTTTCAAAAATGAAGCCTGAGTCGTAATGACCAAATTTTTGTGCGAAGCTTTCCTTTTGGCAAAGTGCAAAGTTAGAAATTACAAATAATAATACTATTAAGGGCGAAGATTTATGCATGTCATCGAAGTTGTTGTCCAATTGTGAAATGCACTTGTGAACCAGTTTCGATTCCCAAGGCTGCATCTGAATCGAAACCATACGCCCAATCAAGACCTAATAAGCCGAATGCTGGTAAAAATATTCTTGCACCAACTCCCGCAGATCTGAATAAATCTCTTGGGGAATACTCTGCATAATTATTCCAAGCATTACCTGCTTCTCCGAAGGCCAGTAAGTAAATGGTCGAAGTTGGTTTAAGAGATACCGGATATCTTAACTCAGCTACGAACTTATTAAATATTAAACCTCCTCTAAAGCCTGTTTTAGGGTCGACTGGGACAATACTGTTGTCATCATAACCTCTTAACGCTATTATGTCCTGTCCAATTATAAAGTTGTTTGCACCATTTAATCCGTTACCTCCCAAAAAGAATCTTTCGAATGGCCCAGTATCAGTTTTATTCGCATATGAACCTATAAAGCCTAAGTGTGCTCTAGCGTTAATTACTAATTTGGCAGGCAAAGGAATAAAGAAAGATGCATCCAGTATAGTTTTATGATACTCGATGAATTGATAACGCTCTCTCGTGTTTAAACTGTTGGCATCGCCATTGTTAAACCTATCTAAGAAAAGTGAATAAGGAGGTGTTAAATTAATATTCAATGAGAACTGAGAACCGTATTTAGGAAACTGTGGGTTATCAATGTTACTCCTAGAAATAGCTGTATTGAAGGTAATACTGTTGGCTTGGCCTGTTGCAAATCCAAGGGTATTGCCAAAGTTAAATACATCATAGAACTGGTAAGTGATACTATTAGAGATGTTAAAGTAATCGTCAGGCCATTGTAATCTTCTCCCTAAACCCATTGTAAATCCCGAAGCTTTTAAAAAGCCACTCAGGTTACTTCCTTGAAAATCCGTAAAACTTCGGTTTACAGTTCTGTTCAAGCTGAATGTGAAATTATTTGGCTTATTACCACCTAACCAAGGCTCAGAGAAAACCATGCTGTAGTTTTGAAATCTTCTACCATTCGATTGAATCTGTATCGAAAGTCTTTGTCCATCACCAGATGGGTATGGTCGCCATTTACTAAAGTCGTTGATGTTTTTAATCGAGAAGTTGTTCAATTGAAGACCAACGGTTCCTACAAAGCCAAATGGCCCACCAAAACCACCCGATAACTGTATTTGGTCAGATGATTTTTCAACCAATGTAAATTCAATATCTACAGTACCGTCAGAAAGGTTCGGAATAGGGCGTGGATTGATTTGTTCAGGATCGAAATAACCTAATTGGGCCAATTCACGCGTAGTTCTAATCAATTCTCTCCTACTGAATTTTTGACCTGGAAGGGTCCTGATTTCTCTTAAAATAACATGATCACTTGTTCTATCATTTCCTTTAAGAATGATTCGTTTGATAGTAGCTTGCTCACCCTCATACATTCTCATTTCAAGGTCTATGGAGTCATTGTCTGCTCTAACTTCAACTACTTCTAGCCTAAAAAATAGGTAGCCATCATCCATGTATAATGAGTTAACATCATCTCCATTTTGGCCATCAAAAGAGGTTCTTGATTCAACGCGTTCTCTATTATAAACATCGCCTTTATTGATGTTCAGAAGTTTTGTGAGTTGGGCATCAGTATATTTAAAATTACCAGACCAATCAATATTACGGATGTAGTATTGATTGCCTTCATCAATTTGAATTTTCAAATTGATGTAATCGTCATTTAGTTTTTCAATTTTACTATCTACTACGACCGCATCGCGATAACCCTTCGAATTGTAAAAAGCTACTAAGCCATCTTTGTCGTTATCAAATTCGCTTTCAACGAATTTGGAGGATTGTAGGAAGTTAAGCTTGACGTTATTTGAAATGAAATCTTTCAAACGAGTATCAGATACTTGGTAAGATGAATCAACTAGGTTGATAATATTTTTTGGGCTTGCTTGGAAGATTTGATTGAAAAGTTGAGAAATTAACCAGAATCTTGGTTTTTCATGAGTCTTCTTCATTGGTTTCTTTAACCTAGCGTCTGAAAAAGCCTCGTTGCCTTCGAATTCAATTTTATTGATTTTGATTTTCGACTTTTTATCGACTACAAAGCGAAGCTTTGAACCATCGCCAACAACTGAATCTTGTTCTTGAATGGTGTTAACACTTACATTCAAATAGCCTTTCTCTACAAAATATTTTTTGATAACGGTTTCGGTATTTTTCAGGAGAGGGGCACTTGCTACTTTTCCGATAATGCCCATTTTATCCTTGAGGTCAGATTCCTGAGTACTCGTGATGCCTTCAATATCAAACTTTGTGATCCTTGGTCGTTCAACTAAACGGACTTCAAGAAAAGCACGATTACCTTCAATTTTATTTAACCAAACCTGAACATCAGCGATAAACCCTTGCTTCCATAACTTTTTGATTGCGTCAGAGATTTCTGAACCTGGAATATTGATTTCATCACCAACTTTAATGCCAATGTAAGAGATTAAGGCTCTTTCTTCTAAAGTACTCAAACCTGTATAGCGGATATCTGCAATCTCGAAAACCTTCGGATTGGTATAGTCAATTTGAACACCCTGGGCAGTATTCAATCCAAATCTGTCCTGTGCTACCAGCTCTGAAAAACCACAAAGGCCAATAATCAGGAGTAATAATAATTTCTTCATCCTCAGGTTTAAATCTTTATTTGCTCACTGGTTTTTCCAAACCTTCTTTCCCTGTTCTGATATGACACAATCGCATCGTACAGATGTTCTTTTCTAAAGTCTGGCCAGAGGGTTTCAGTAATGAAAAACTCCGTGTAGGCCAACTGCCACAAAAGAAAATTACTTATTCTTTGTTCGCCACTTGTTCTGATTAACAACTCAGGGTCGGGAATACCTGATGTCGACAGATGACGCTCAATCAATTCGTTCGTAATGTCTTCAGCCTTTAAACTTCCTTCTTCGCATTGAGCAGCGATGTTTTTCATTGCATTCGCAATATCCCACCTTCCACTATAACTCAAAGCCAACACTAATGTCATTTTTTTGTTGTTCGCGGTGGTTTTCATGGCTTCACTCAACTCGTTCTGACATGCCACAGGCAAACTCTTAATATCACCAATGGCTTCTAACTTTATGTCGTTGTCCATCAGTGTTTTAATTTCTTTATTTATAGTAGAGACTAAAAGTTGCATCAAAGCATTTACTTCTCTTTTAGGTCTGTTCCAATTTTCTGTTGAAAAGGCATAAAGTGTTAAAAACTTAATCCCTATTTCGGCACAGGACTCAGTTGTTTCTCTAACCGCTTTTATTGCGTTTTTATGTCCAAATACACGAGCAGCACCTTTGCTTTTAGCCCAGCGGCCATTCCCGTCCATGATTACGGCAATGTGTTTAGGTAGAGAATCGAGCTTGATATTTTCCTTCATTATTAGCGCCTCACGAAAAAGCGATTGCGAAGGTAAGAAAATGCTTGCTGTTTTTAAACCCTAATTCATTCTTTATCAGGCTATCGGAACTTTCCTTGCGGACAAACGATCTTATAGAGGGTATAACTTATAGAAATTGAAGTAAAAAACATCCAATCATCGTCATTTGGATTACCGCCTTGATAATTTTTGATTGCAGGATTATCCAGAGAGACATTGTCCAAGTTATCGCTATTTGATTTAATGGCTGATGCAGAAGCAGATAAAGTCCATCTGCGATCGATCATATATTTTACACCAAAACCTACGGGTAACCTTAAATTCAATCCAGAGTCATAAGAAGCTCCTAAGCCATCAGTACCTTGAAGTCGATAAACGCCAGCTCCAAAGAGCAAGTATGGGGTCCAATATTGTTGAAGCTTTTCATTTCTGTAATCCAGAAAATGATATTCAAATAGAAAGTCTATATTAATAAAGTTGCTTTCGAAAGAAGCTTTTCTATTGGCTGAAAATACGTCAAATGCTTCATTATCAACACCTTTAAGCTTGCCAACACCTGCTGAAATACGTGTGCTTAGTCCGTCATTAATGTGTTTTCTAACAAAGAACTGCGCGCCTAATGTGGAGTTCGCCAGGTCAAAACTTCTAGCGACATCACCAAGGTAATTGTATGAGCCGAGTTCAAAACCAATTTCTCGATTTTGGGCTTTTACTTTACCGAAAGCTATTAAAAAGATTACCGAAATTGATAAGCGTATCAATAGATTAGAGACTACAGATTTATCCTTATGATATGCTCGCAAGCTAGATAACATTGTGTTTTAGTTTTAAAAATGGCCAGTTAAATATTGTTAATTCAGTTTCTGGCGTCTACCCCCCAATTTAACTTCTGTCTTAAAGTATCAAAATACTTGTTGTGATCGAACCTAATCAGTTTTGCTTCGAAAGACTCTCTCTTAACGGATATTTTTACTTTATCGTCTACACTACATGATCTAGAATCTAAAGAAACCATGAACTTATTCGTTCTTCCTTCAATTTCGAAGGTGATTTTGCTTTGATCCGAAACAATTATTGGCCTTACATTCAAATTATGTGGCGAGACTGGGGTAATGATAAAGTTTTTGAGCCTAGGATGCACCAATGGTCCACCACAACTTAATGAATATCCAGTTGACCCTGTTGGAGTGGATACAATCAAACCGTCTGCCCAATAAGAATTCAAGTACTCATCATCCACATAAGTATGAACAACGATCATAGAAGATGTTTCCTTTTTAACGATTGTAAATTCATTCAGTCCGAAATTGTTTGGAGCAAATAAATCTTCTGAGGAATCTACATGAATTAATGATCGACTTTCTACTTCGAATTTTCCACCAATTAGTGCTTCTACGGCAATTCTCACTTCACTTCTTGGTGTTGTGGCTAAGAAACCTAGACGTCCTAAATTGATGCCTACAATCGGGGTTTCGTATTTAGCGGTATAAGCAATGGTGTCTAACATGGTACCATCACCGCCTAAGCTCATAATAAAGTCAATTCCAGACATATCATCTCCAGGCTCTAATACCTCATTGGAGAGTACATCGATCTTTACCTTCTTAAGCTGCTTTTGAAAATCGTGGGTAAGTGCGATTGTGATATTTTTTTCACGCAAAATATTGACTAAATCCTGAACGCAGGGGATCGCCTCTTTTGCTATGTTTTTGCCGTGCAGTGCAATTTTCATGGCTAATCTTAGATGTTGAGGTATTTCATGAGCATATCATATCGCTCTTGATCGTTTGATTTGATTTCGAGCTCTTGGAAACGGCCAATGATTTTATAGCCAAATCTTTCTATCGAGGCGGCTACATGAGATAAGTCAGGCTTGTCAATCTTAAGAGTAAGCTTTATTCTAGCCGCGTCCATATAATCGTTGGTAATGCAACTGCTCAGAATTTTTGCGTTTTCACCCTCGACAATTCTACTGATCTCGGCCAAAGAATAATCTCTCTGGTTCATAGAAACGATAAGAATTGCTCCTGCTTCTTGAACGGCCATTGATTGAGCAAAACCTGAAATCGTATCCTCTATTGTAACCACACCTAAAAATGCACCAGTTCGACTTAGTATGGCAACCAATTGAACTTCATGATCATGTGCCGATTTGATGACATCATAGAAATGCTGATCTTCAAAAACAAAACAGTCCTCGGAAAAAAGATCGTATTCGCTGATTGATTTTGTTGGGTCGTTGTTTTCAAGTATCACTTCTTCTGAAATAAAACCTAAGAAGCGTCCTTTTTCAACAACGGGAAGCTGATTAGTGCGTAATTCCTCCATCCAAACAATCGCTTTATGGCCATCATCTGTCAATTTTAAAGGGGGAATAAGGTCGTTAATCAGTTCTGCTGCTATCATGCTGCTTTTTGTTCGTCTAAAAACTCTTTCAGTATTTCATTAAACAATTCTGGATGTTCCATCATTGGTGCATGACAACACTTATCTATGAACCTTAGTTTCGTATTCGGGATCAGACGATCAAATTCATGAGCGACTATGGGGGGAGTAATTGTGTCATTAAGTCCCCAAATTAGCAAGGTTGGTACTTTAATATTAGGAACTTCCTTTGCCATGTTATGCCTTTGGGCAGATTTAGCAATCGCTACTATTCGCATGCACTTAGGAATACTCTTTGTTGTATCAAAAACCTCTTGTATATATTCTGGGGTTACTGTTTTTGCATCGTAGAAGGTGTATTCTACTCTTTCTTTAATGTATTCATAGCTCCCTCTTTTTGGGAAACTACCTCCCATAGAGTTTTCGAAAAGCCCAGAACTGCCTGTCAGAATAAGGCTGCTCACTTTATCGGGGTTCGCTAAAGTGTAGATCAACCCAACGTGGCCGCCCAAAGAATTACCCATTAGTTTCATGTTGTTCAAGTTCTTGAGCTTTACGAAACCTTCTAAGTGTTGCACCAGACCTTCGAGACCAGCTTGCTTAATTGGCATCTCATAAATTGGCAATAGTGGAATCATTACTCTGTATTCCGTGGAAAAGGCATTGACTACGCTTTCCCAATTGCTTAAAGCTCCAAAAAGCCCATGAAGCAAGACAATCACTTCCCCTTGTCCTTCATCTATGTATTGATAGCCCTTGTCTTCTTTAATTTCTAACGCCATTCCTTTATAGGTTTTAACTAACGATTTAAACAATATTATAAAAACTCAACCAATTTTTTAGTATTTCTAGTCCATACTCGGTTAAAATAGCTTCTGGATGAAATTGAATTCCTGCCACTTTGAGTTCATTATTCTCAAAGGCCATCAATTCTTGATGTTTTGCCAAGGCCACTGCTTTCAATGATTTTGGCAAGTCTTGAAGAACCAATGAATGATAACGTACCACATTGAAAGAAGAAGGCAAATTTTTGAATAGCACCCCTTCCTCTGTTCTGATCTCAGAAAGTTTACCATGCATCGGATAATTCGCCTTAACCAGCTTTGCTCCTAAATATTGGCCGATTGCCTGATGGCCTAAGCAAATTCCTAACATTGGCCTTTTTCCAATTTGGTGCTCGACAACTTTCATCAAGTTTCCTGCATCCCTAGGTTTTTCTGGGCCTGGAGACAATACGATGCCAGAATATTTATTGAAATTGATTTCTACCAAAGGAAAATCATTCCTGATCACCTCGGTACTTACTCCAATCTGACTAAAGTAATCAACCAGATTATAGGTAAATGAATCATAATTATCGAAAACTAAGATCAAGGGATTTGAGGAGAAACCATCTCTTTTATAGACTCCAACATTTCTTTGGCAAATGGAAGGACAAAATTTAATGCTTCTATGATATTAGGGCCTAAATCTGCTAGGTATGGGTACAGTACCAATTCCTCGTCTTGACCAGGCAGTATTACTCCGAAATTCGCGAACAACCAAAGCACTATGCTAAGCCCAATGGCCCATTTGGCAATTCCAACAATGGCTCCAGCAAAATTATCGAAACCACCGAGTAATGTCATATCAATCATCTTTTTCAAGACTTTACCTAGCATATTGATTAGAAGTATAATCACCAGGAAAATGATTAAAAAAGAAATGAAAGGCAGCCAGTGGTCTATGCCTTCAATATGTTCTTGAAGATAGCCAATGCCTAGCTCCATTAGCTTAAAGCCGCCAATTATGGCAAGAATAAAAGCCAGAATACCAATTATTTCGAGCAATAAGCCCTTTTTAAAACCCATCACGGCCCCAAAGACCAGCGGTATCAGTAGTATGATATCTAGGGTTTTCAAAGTTTAAGCGCTCAGTAAATTTTTAACAACGGTTGAAATGGCTTTGCCATCGGCTTTTCCTGCAAGTGCTTTGCTGGCGGCACCCATCACTTTGCCCATGTCCTGCGGTCCATTGGCACCAACTTGCGCAATTACATCTTTTATCGCAGCCTCTAATTCAGCTTCGCTTAATTGCTTTGGAAGATATTGCTCTATAACTGCTACCTCATCCATTTCTATGGCATAAAGGTCTTCTCTATTTTGATCTTTATAAATTTGTGCAGAGTCTCTTCGTTGTTTGACAGCTTTTACTAAAAGCTTCATTTCAGTATCTTCAGTAATTCCTTCGCTGTTCCCTTTTTCAGTTTCAGCCAAAAGAATCATTGATTTAATTGCCCTTAAAGCCTTTAAATCATCTTTGCGTTTTTCAAGCATTGCAGATTTAATATCTGCATCTATTTGTTGTTTTAGGCTCATGTCAAAATTTTTACGATCAATGAAATCATTAACTTGCATGCAATT
>JBLIKG010000011.1:0-22104 GCA_047636255.1 Roseivirga sp.
GAGTACGTTGTTTTTTGATTTTACATCACCCAAACCGTTATCCTCTTTCATGTCTACTACAGTGTACTCAAGCATGAAAGTATTTGCACCATAAGTTTCCTGTGTAGTAAAGAGGTAATACAAAGTCTCATCATCACTAAATGGGACAATTAAAACTGATTGTGTTGAATTGATATCGCCACCAATGTTGGTGCCATTGGGCATCTCGGTATTTTCTGAATTCCACACAGTTGAACCATCAGTATAGAAAAGTACATCGCCATTGGCATCTGAAATTGTAGAGGTGCCTTCCGGGGCATCCATAGCATGAGCAACCGTAATACTCCTTGGAGGCGGATCTAAGCCATCTACCTCATTAAAATCTATTCCCGAACCATTACCAAAATACCAAATGTTTGCTGTGCGGTTTTCATCTCCATATACTGTGACTTCGACTGTTTCATAAATTGGACAACCCGTTTGAGGCGTGATCACTACCCAATAAGTGCCTGCTTCCGCTACATCTATTGTAGCTGTAGTTGCCCCTGTATTCCACCTGTACTCGAATGGGCCACCTGATGCTCCTCCAGATTGTCCTTGTCCTCCAGACTCAGGTTCTGCATCTAAAGTGAGTGGCTCGCCTGGGCAGATTGTCGTATCACTAAGACTAACTTGAATATCATTTTCAAGGATTTCACCCATGATGGTATTTGATAACACGGGACCTCCCAATCCCTCAAATTGAACCGTCAGAGTTGCAGAATAGAATCCCGCTTCTTCAAATGTAAAAATTGGTGCTACTGCATTTGAGCTTAGTCCAAATGGTTGAATATCCCAATTATATGAGATGGGAATCGCAGTGGGTGGATCGATGCTGACATAAAATTGGACTGGATTATTCATGCAATAATCACCGTTTTCGGCAATTGTTACCACTGGTCCAATGGCTGCTGCAGGCATAAATTGTTGAAAGTAGTTTGAAGATGGATCTACGTCCTCGAACAATGCAGTTTCGTAATCTAAATTGGTAATTGCACTGTCGGCTTGTGTGATCCTTCCCAATCGCCTTGGGCCAGCTAAGGTTTCTCTGTAAATATGATAAATCGAGCTGTCTGGGGCTAAAAGCAAACTTTGGCTTTCGCCTACAGGTGTACTGAAAATAGGCTCTACCGAAGCCAGGTCATCACTTAAGTCAATTCGAAATACATTTCCATTGGTGGTAGTATTTCTACTAAAAAATAGTTTTGAACCGTCTAAAGACCATCCAATTGAGCCGGTTAAGGTTTGATTCGGGACAAATGAGTTAGCGATGGCCCTATTGAACATAAGCTCAGGAGCATCTCGATTAAAATCTAAAATTTGAATGTTAACATTATTGGCAGGCAAAACAGCAATTTGTGTTCCTGTCGGATTGATAGAGAGATGAGCCGCTTGAATATCAACAGCTAATGCTGTGGGTGCCCCTTGAGGGTCAAATGTTCCAGATAGTGCTGGGATTTCATGGATTTCGAAATTGCCGTTGCTTGAGTTTTGAGTAATCAACCAAAATTGCATTAAGTTGCCAGAGGCGATGCTTACCATGCCATCTGCTCTTGAAGTAATTAAAGTAGGAATATTTTTTTGAGCAGTAACAACTCCAGAGGGTGGCCCATTAGTTCTATTCCCTTGTTGCGCCATGTCTATTACTGTATAGAGAACAATGCCTGCATTATTTCGATGAAATAGATAGTATAGGGTGTCACTACCTGGAACTGGACTTATGGCCATCGCCTGCGCTTCGTTGGCTGTGGTTAAGCCATCTCCATTTGGCATAATGGTATTCGTAGCATCATAGATATTGATGCCATCAGAATAAAAAAGAAGATCACCAGTGGTGGGGTCGGTGGCAGTTATTTTTTCACCAATGTTAGCTTGAGCTAATTTACCATCTGCTAAGAAGGCATCTGAGCCTTGTGCCTTTCCAAAGACGAGGGCCTGATTATTATTCGAGAAATACCAATTATGACGAGTGAAATTCTGAGCTTTTGCTAGAAAAGCGAAAGTAATTCCCAAGAAAAGAAGTAAAAATTGATTTTTCCCTACCACGCTTGATCTGTCTAGTTGTGAAATAACGAAGCTTAAAACACTACTCTATTACGTGGTTAATAGAGTTTTTAGTATATTCAGAGCTTCTAAAATCTAGTGCTAAGATAACGGATTTCTTTTAGGAAGATACAGAAGGCTTGTTGGGTTTCGGGGGAAAAAAATAACTTTACGGTTCACAATAGACATAGGGGTTTCAAACGTTAAAGGTTAAAACAATTAAATGCGTAGAGTATTACTGCTGCTTGTGGTTTTTTTGGGAATAGGAATAGGGAGTGTGCAAGCACAAGACCCGCAGTTTTCTCAATTTTATGCTGCTCCTCTTTATATAAATCCCGCTTTCTCTGGTGCTTCTGGCTTCACACGCTTTGGTGTGAACTACAGAAATCAGTGGCCATCCCTTGATGCTTCTTTTGTTACGTTTTCCTTTTACGCTGATCATTATATTGAAAAATATAAAAGCGGGGTTGGTTTTATCGTTACCACTGATAGAGCAGGGAAACAAAACTTACAAAGTACCAATGTAGGCTTGAGCTATGCATATGAGCTCAAAATCAATGATAACTTGGTTTTTAGGCCAGGTTTTCAAGCAAGCTTAGTACAACGAAACACAAATTTCACCGATTTGATATTTGCGAGTCAAATTGATCCCATTAATGGTTTTGACCCTAGTCGGCCAGGAGATCCAAGTGTCACAGCAAGTAACTTAAATGTGAGTTATTTAGATTTGGCTGTCGGAGGAGTGCTTTATTCAAGAAATCTATTCCTTGGTGCTTCAGTACAGCATTTAACCGAACCTAATCAATCTTTATTAGATGGGGATAGCCCACTTCCTCAAAGAATTAGTATTCATGGTGGGTATAAAATTTATTTGAAGGAGGGGGCACTAAGAAGGGATTTGACTTATACTAGAAAGGAAAGAAGTATTACTCCAGTATTTCAATATAAAACACAAGGTGAGTTTAGTCAACTAGATGTAGGTTTCTTTTTACATTTAGAACCAATCAATTTAGGTCTTCAATACCGTGGTCTTCCTACTCAAAAATTCGAGAACTTCCCCAATAATGAGGCGCTAATATTCACCTTCGGTGTAACTAAAGATGACTTCAATTTTGGTTATAGTTACGACTACACTTTATCTGACTTAGGTATTGCAGCAGGTGGAGCACATGAAATATCAATTGCCTATTTCTTACAATTGGGTAAGCCTTTAAAGGTGCCAAGAGACAAATGGAGAATTCCTTGTCCGAAAAATTAACCAATGACAAGCGTTCAGCTATTATATTTAATCATCGGCATTGTTCTGGCCGATTATATTTTTGATCAAAGCCTAGATTTTTTAAATCTTAAGTGGTCAAAATCTGAATTACCTCAAAAGTTAAACGGGCTGTATCAACCTGAGGAATATGCCAAGTCTCAAAACTATCTTAAAACACGATCAAAATTTTCGTTCATAACTACTGGATTTAGCCTGATCCTTTCTTTAACAGTGCTTATTTTAGGTGGTTTTGGATGGCTTGAACACTGGCTAAGTGCTTATGTATCGGACCCAATATTACTATCACTTGCCTTCTTTGGTGCATTATTTATGCTCTCAGACCTTCTGAATTTACCCTTTCAGCTATACTCAACATTTGTAATTGAAGAGAAATTTGGGTTCAACAAAACCACTGTTAAAACTTTTGTTTTCGACAAGCTCAAAGGCTATCTCATTGGCGCTTTAATAGGAGGTTTATTGGGGTACTCTTTGCTTTGGTTGATTTTTGAACTCCAAGAGGAATTTTGGTGGATCGCACTCATCGTAATTGTAGCCTTTTCACTATTGATGAATGTGTTTTATGCCACTTTAATCCTTCCTCTTTTTAATAAACTTAAACCTTTGGAAGAGGGTAGTTTAAAGGATCAGATCAATGCTTATGCAAAAGAAGTAAGCTTTCCCTTAGATAGTATTTTCGTAATTGATGGCTCAAAAAGATCGAGTAAGGCGAATGCATTTTTCTCAGGGATGGGCAAAAAGAAGATAATCGTTTTGTACGATACTTTAATAGAGAATCATACCGAAGAAGAACTAGTAGCCGTGCTTGCCCATGAAGTGGGCCACTTTAAAAAGAAACATATTGTATTCAGTATGATCATTTCGTTTGGCCAAATGGCTGTAATGCTCTATTTGCTCTCACTGCTAATTTTTAATGAAGAATTGTCAATAGCCCTTGGTGCTCAGTCGCTCTCAGTACCAATTAATTTAATTGCATTTGGCTTACTGTACACCCCAATATCCAAGGTGACTGGAATACTCATGAATATGCTCAGCCGAAAAAATGAATATGAAGCAGACACTTATGCTTCTTTGACTTATCAGGCGGCACCTTTGCAAAGTGCTTTAAAGAAGCTTTCGGTAGATAGTTTGAGTAATCTTGCCCCTCACCCAACCTATGTTTTTGTGAATTATTCGCATCCAACATTATTACAAAGGTTAGAAGCAATGGAGAAATTGGCTATCTAAACTCTGAGGCACCTGGTTTGTTAATTAGAAAATCTGAAAAGCGAAACCCACTATTTCCAGATAAATCTAAATCAGACATTGGGATGCCAATTGGGGCATCAGGATAATAGGCAAATCGAATTTCAATAGCGCGGAAAGTAAGGTTGTCATTTCGGATTCGAACCCCTAATCCAATTCCTTTTTGACTTTTTTCTCTAAAAATATTTTGTTCTCCATCGTTCACGAAGCCAATGTCGAAAAAGCTAAAAATAGCAAATCTAAATTGAAGGGCTTCGAGAGGCGTGAAGCTGACGGTTTCGATATTCATCAAAAACCTTTGGGTGCCTCTTAGTGTATTGCTTTTCAGCCCTCGAATGCCATTCCTATCACGGATATCCACAAATTCATTAGGTAGTCTGCCAATACCGTTGTCATAGCTGATGTTAATGAATTGTCTAAATTTCCAGCGCTTCATATCAATTAATGGACTGAAGAATCTGAAATCTGCTCCAAAAGCACCTTGCTCGAAACGTTGATTATGCAAATAACTCTCTAGCGATATCCCACCTAAAAAGTAACCAGCATTTCCTACATAACCTCCTCGACTTAGTTTACCGCCAAGAAAATAACGATCCTTGAATTCGCCCCATTCATAGCCACCTGTGAGTTCAATTAGTGAACCATATGGAATATCTTCAGTTCTTCCATAGCCGAAAATCAGTTGATCCTTGAAATACCTTCTTTGAGAAACGCCAACAGAGAAAAGGGCCGAAGTTCTGTCGTGGAAATGTTGATTCAAGTCAATGGCGACTGGAGGGCGCAGCGAATAGTCAATGTTATTCACTCTACCTGAAATGATTAAGCGTGTTCGTTGGTTTAATACAGGGTCCTTTAATCCAAGAGGAAAGGCTCTGGCTAGCCAAAAATCCTGAAAATCATACCACTCATTGATGATCTGGCTATCAAATTCCTGATCGGATACAATATTTGAAATCTGTTGTGTTCTTGAACGCTGATTGCTGATTTCAATACCTCCTGCATATTTAATTTTTGGAGCTACAAAATCACGTTGAAGAATTATTCGGCTAAAATCTCTATTCAGAGTGTTTGAGTAATCAATTTCTAACGAAGTGAAAGATTTTTTGATGTTTGGAACTCTATACCTTACCTCATAGCTTATTTTCTGATTCGAACTATTATCAATACCAATTCGGTTGTCAAATTCGTGACCAGAACCAAAAATATTCTTGTGATTAATTCTCAAAAGACCAGCATCAAAATCTCTCGCATCCACATCGAAAGAAAGGGCAAGTACATCCTTTGTTAATATTTCAATATCGACAATGTCTGATCCGTCATTTCTAGGCTTTAAATAAATTCGAGCATCCTTTATGTAAGGAAGCTCCCTTATGATCCTTTCGTTATCCGCAATAAGTAATGGGTTTACTAAATCACCTGTTTTGAATAAAAGGTTATTCAGAATTACTCGGTCTCTCGTTTTAAAATTTACCGTATTGCCTGCTTTTTGCAGGATAGACTTAGGTCGAATGTTAGGTCTTTCTAGGGACGTACCTAAGGGTTGAAGCTTAGTCAAGGTGATTTCGCCAATTCTTTGATTGCCGTATGCTAAGAATGGATTTTCGCTTTTGACAAAATTGGCAGTATCTAATTTGAGCTCTTCGGAGGGTAATTTGAAGAGTAATTTGAAAAGATTTTTGGTCCACTTTCTTTCTCTCCACTTTTCGTGTAATCGTTGATAAAAGTTGCCACTGACTCTATAAAAGAGGGTATCGGCTAGAATTAATACGGTGTCTTTTTCGAATTTTAAACTGTAGTCTTTTAGAACAATGGTCGTGTTTTTGGGTAAAATCAAAGTATCATATTTCACCTTTTTGGTTTGAGCAAAACACTGATTACAAATCGCCAAGGCGAAACTTAAAATAAGGATATGGTAGACGAGCCTTTTGATAACGCTTTAACGAATTTATGCTTTACTCAATATAATCGAAAAGCCTCTGACTCACAGAGAAAAGTATGCCTAAAATGTAGATTAAAGAAAATCGATATCGATACTCCCTGGGTATTTCATTAAATAGCTGAGCCCTTCTTGTGGGGTCATGCCTTCATAAAGAATTTTATAGAGGGTGTCGGTAATAAGGGGTTTAATACCTTGGGCATCTGCTAATTGCTTAATGATTTGAATAGTATTTACCCCTTCAGCGGTTTCTTCCATCTCTGCAATTGCTTCGGTCATACTTTTACCCTGAGCAAGCTTATAGCCAATGGTGTAATTGCGACTCGTTTGGCTTGAAGCGGTAGCTACCAAATCACCAATTCCAGCTAGGCCAATAAAGGATGAAATCTCACCACCCAAAGCTTTGCCTAAGTAAATCATTTCAATTAATCCTCGACTAATCAATAAGCCCTTCGCATTGTCTCCATAACCCAAACCTGAAATGATTCCTGAGGCAATGGCAATGATGTTTTTGAGAATACCGCAAAGCTCAACACCTTTTAAATCCTGATTTCCATACACTTGGAATTTTTCGGAACGCAGAAGTCTTTTTCCCTCAGCAATTACTTCGTTGAAGGGAGATGCGATTACAGTTGCCGCAGGATGACCTAAAGCCAGTTCTTTCGCTAAGTTTGGTCCGGCCATGCAGCCTACTCGAACGACCACACTTTCCTCGCGAATAACCTCGCTCATGGTTCTAATACAGGATTTATTAATTTTAAAATCCTTAGGTTTTTCCTTAGGGAAAACTAAATCTAGCCCTTTTGTACCATGAATTAATACATGATACGGGTGAAGAAAGGGTGCAAGCTGCTGAATGGAGTCTCTAAAATTTGCAGATGGGACAATTGGAAATATGACATTACAATTCTTAGCAACATCCTCTAAGCTATTAGTTACCCTTACTTTTTCATCAAGTTGTTGCCCGCTAGACATTCTACTCTCCTGAATCTTTGAGGCAGTTTCTTCAGTTCTTGAGTATAACAAAACGTTTGAATTCTTTGCTAGAATATTAGCAATGGCAGTACCAAAACTGCCTGATCCGATCACCCCTACAAATTCTTTAGACATAGCTTTCCAAATTATAGCCTACAAGTCGGTTATGGTAATAGAACAATAAATTCAAATCTTGGGTAGTAATGTCCCCATTTTTATTTTTAATCAACGGCCGCTTGGCATGATACATACCCACGTTCGTAAGTCCGTGATTAATAATTTTTTCTGGGTCACCCGTTAAATATGGTGAAACACTTATCTCCCCCTTATTATACATTTCGTAAACACGAGCCAAAATTCTATCGAAAACTATTCTGAACTCTTCATAAGGAATCACTTGATCTTCATCAGGGATCCTTAAAAGATTATAGAGGTCTAGTTTTCTATATTTTTTCTGGAGGATCTCAAAAGCAGTAAAAGCCACTAAATGACTAGCGAAAACCTTGTTGATTCTGAGGTATTCTTCAACTACCCTATCACTTAGCATGCGGGTGTATTCATCCTCCCTCTGCTGATCATGTGATATTATGCGCCCGTCTTTTGTGAAATACTCTTGGGTATCGATTTGACGGCCAGATTTATCATAGCTGTTTCCATCTTCATCAACATAATTCCCAAGCACATCTAATCCTCTACCGATAGATACTGAAATGTCTGAGCCTTTTGTGAAGAATTTTAATAAGAAAGCGGAGATTTTATAAGATGTTGAAAATTCATCATTCTCGACATAATAACGCTCTTGGCCTTTTAGTTTGAGGTAGTCTCGAATTAAAGAAGGAGCTTCTAGAACAAAGTTATAATTGAGTGTTACAGGAACGATGAATATTTTGTGAAGTCCATCTCGTTTACCTTTCTGATAATTTACTCTTTGCGCTTCAATGGCTGTACTGAGCAAGCCAAGTTTCAATCTTTTCTCTAATTGACCAGACCTTGAACGTGTACCACCAGGGAAGAAAAGGCTATGACATCCTTTTTGAATCGCTAAGCTTGAGTAGCTCTTAAGCGTTTCGAGATAAAGTAGGTTTTTCTTTCTTCTATCTACTTTATAGGCACCAAGGCTTTCCATAAAGTAGGCGAATATTTTAATGTTGAAAAGATTAAGTCCGGCTCCATAAATAAAGGCTGGCAAACCTAAGGCGCTAATTACCCATCCAATAAGGATCGAATCGAGATTACTAAAATGGGTAGGTACCATGATGATAGTTCCCTTTTTAGCTAAATTTCGTAATTGCTCCACTTCACCAGTAATATGAATTTTATCCTGAAGAGAAAAACGGGTACTCAAGATGGACCAGAAACCTCGGGCTCTTGAAGCATTCAAAAGACGGGCAAATCCAAAAGTTACAATGGATCTAGCCATTCTGAACCGAGATTTTTTAAAGTTACCCGCAATTTCTGCCGCATAACGACCGATGATTTCAGTCAAAATGGCCTCCAAGGTTTCATCGATTTCTTCTTTGTCTTCGTTATTAGATATTTCTACCAATCGACTTTTAATGGAATCAAGAAATTGAGCTTCATCTGGAGGGTCTACTGCCCATGAATTTCTTTTTACACGGAGTTTCTCCCTGAATAAAGTAGTTTCAATTTCTTCAATCAGGCTGGCCCTTCTAGGAGTAAGCTTTTTTATCCGCTTAATGCTCTCTTGGGTTACTTCCTTTATGAATTCCTCCCGGTTTTTACTCAGGTTTACAACTGGCCACTCATCAATGCCTCCCGGTACGACTTGGTCGTACTTTTTCTTAACGTAGTCTTTGCCTATTGGCTTCATTCAGTATATAAAAAACCTAAAGGTATGATAAAAATTATTTCACTTGTTTGCTAGATCAACAAAGTAATGAATTAAGGCTTTGCGTCAAACTTATCACTTGTTCGGTACTATTAAATGTGTGTAAACAAATTCTCAACCTTTCCTCACCAACCTTAACGGTAGGAGATAAAATTGGCCGAATGTCATAACCCTTTTCAAAAAGTTGCTGTGCAGCTTTCTTAGTCGATTCATTTCCTGGGGTTAAAATTACTTGTATTGCAGATTGAGATAAGTATCTTTTTTCGCGCTTTATTTTAAGCGAGTGATTAAAATCTTCAATACGCTTATGAACTGCCAGTTGCTCAGAAGGATTTGCTTTCAAGTGAGCGAAAGCTTCTCGAATAGATAGAAAATCAAAATCCGATGGTGCCGTGGTATAAATAAATGGCCGAGAGAAGTTAACAAGATATTCCATTACTTGTTGATTCGAAGCGACACAAGCACCGTGAATTCCCATGGCTTTCCCGAAGGTGAAAATAATAGCAAACACATGATTAGTAAGTCCAAGATGAGCAACAAGTCCTGCGCCATTTTGCCCGAAAATACCGGTACTATGTGCTTCGTCTACGATTAATTTAGCATTGTACTGGTTGCTCAAATCGCACAGTGACGCTAAAGGCGCAAAGTCTCCATTCATTGAATAAACGGATTCGCAAGCGATATATATTTCACCTTCAGCACTTTTGAGTTTTCTTTCTAAATCGGCAAGATCATTATGTTTAAATGGAATTGGTTTAGCTAAGCTTAGTCGACAGCCGTCCTTAATGCAAGCATGCGAAAGCTCATCATAAAATATTGTATCACCTCTTTGAGGAACTGATGAAAAGAATCCAAGATTTGCTGAATAGCCCGAATTAAAGACTAGGCAGCTTTCAAAACCAAAAATGGTGGCCAGTTCAATTTCCACTTGTTGTGCTAAACTTGAGTTACCAGTGAGTAACCTTGAACCTGTTGAGCCATTTTTGGAACTTAAATTGCCATAGGCTTTAAGAATCCTTTTTTTTAATTCCTCGGACTTTGCAAAACCTAGGTAATCATTTGAGCAAAAATCAATCAAAGACGGATCCTGGATACCCAAAGTTCTTTTGTTTCCGAGATTGGCCCGTTTTAGCAGTTGACTTTCTATTTTTTTGATATTGTTGCGCATTCAGTGCTGATAGATTCGCTAAAATTAGAAATAATTAGGACTTTAGCGACTCGATTTAAAATACGGCCCCATCAAAGTATATTTTATCTTTCTCATTCTAATTATTGGTTTTCACCTGAAAGGCCAAAGTGATTACAGAAAAACAGAATTTTCGATAATCAATGACAATGATGTTTACCTATTTAATGGTAGCGATGAATATTACTCGAACGGCTTAATCTTTAATTATCGATTTCTACCGAAAAACAAAGATACTTCTGAAACCGCTCCAAAGACAATAATTGATTTCGAACTAGGGCATAAGTTTTTCACGCCAGACGGCATCATTTTTACCCAGATAGAAGACTTAGATAGGCCATATGCAGGCTTATTGTATTTATCTGCATCGAAGGCAATATTCAAAACAGCAACCTCGCGACTTAAATATGGGGTCCAATTAGGGATAACTGGAAAGCCTTCCTTAGGAGAAGCACTACAAACTTGGTATCACAGAGCAATGGGATTTAAAAAACCCGTAGGCTGGGACTTTCAAATTAAAACAGCTTTAGTGTTGAATGCTTTTGGCGAGTATAATAAGCAGATCAAGGTTATCCCTAATCTTGTAGATGTAATAACCTCTTCGGGAGGGACGATTGGGACTGGTTTTGTGAATGTATATCAACAATTAGATGTAAGAATTGGTGGTCTGAAATCTTTGGACGTTTCTCCCTTTATGAATGCCATTATTGGCAGAGGTAGCGAAATGTTCATAACCAATAATTACTTTTTTGTTGGTTATGGTTTGAATTATGTAGCACATGACGTTACAGTCAGTGGGAGTTTATTTAATGACAATAGTCCACATACCGAAACAGTTATGCCTTGGCTTCAAAACGCAAGAATTGGATGGGCCACTAGTTCCAATATAGCAACCTTCAAAATGACCTTTCACTGGCTAAGTAAAGAGCTCAGATCTACAAGAGACAACACTTACATTTCTTTTATGCTTGCAGTTAGGTTCAAGTAACCCAATTGTGACTCACATAATCACTTTAAGGCATCAATCATGTCGCATAAATGTTGAATTACAAGTCATGAGAAATACGAAATAAACTTGCCGAACCTTTGCCTTTGGTACATTACCTATTAATATTGTGGCATCCTATAAAAATGGCACTAAAGCTCTCAGAAATACAGGTCCCAATTGCAAACGAAATGATCGAATTCGAGCAGAAGTTCAGATCATTTATGAAGAGCAAGGTCTTTCTTTTAGACCAGATCATGAGCTATATAGTGAAGCGCAAAGGAAAGCAAATGCGACCAATGTTTGTTTTTCTCAGCGCTGGAGTCACAGGTCAAATTTCAGAAAGAACTCACAGAGGAGCCTCGCTCATTGAACTACTTCATACTGCCACATTGGTTCACGATGATGTTGTGGATGATTCTAATTATCGCAGAGGCTATTTCTCGATCAATGCACTTTGGAAGAATAAAATAGCGGTCTTGGTTGGTGACTACCTTTTGTCTAGAGGCCTTTTGTTATCTGTAGACAATGGAGACTTTGATTTGCTAAGAATAATCTCTCAGGCCATGAAAGAAATGAGCGAAGGTGAATTACTTCAAATGGCCAAGGCGAGAAACCTCGATATCACAGAGGATTTATACTACGACATTATCAGGCAGAAAACAGCCTCATTAATAGCCTCCTGCTGCGCAGTTGGTGCAACTAGCGCTGGAGCGGATGATGCAGTGATTGAAAAAATGAAAGACTTTGGACTTAAAGTGGGTATGGCCTTTCAAATCAAAGACGATCTTTTCGATTATGGTGATGAGGAAATTGGCAAGCCGCTTGGCATAGATATTAAGGAGAAGAAAATGACTCTTCCGCTTATCTATGCCTTACAAAAGGCAGATAGCAGCACTAAGCGAAAAATCATTCGAATCATAAAGAGTAAAAGCGATCAGCCACAAAAAGTGAAAGAGGTAATCTCCTTTGTTAAGGATTCTGGTGGTATTGAATACGCTAAATCGGTGATGAACAATTATTATGATGAAGCCATACTCATTCTCAATTCTTTCAGCCCAAGTCCATTCCGTGACTCTTTGAGTCAGCTAGTGACTTACACAATAGAGCGTTCCAAGTAATTTTGTGGTAAACGAAAAACGCCATACTTAATAGCATGGCGTTCTTCAGTTAGTTAGTAGTCTAATTGTATTGTAGACAGGGAACAAAATTTTCATATCGTTACCTTGCCCACTAAGTTAACAACCTGAAAATAAAATCACCTTATCCCTAAATATTTTTTTTGTCCTTTTTGAGTCGATTTTGGGAAATAAGGGTTTTAAGGCCTCATAATAAACCAAATCAGCCCGTGATTACCAATATTTTTTGATAGCATCAAATTTTTGAATCAAACTTCCCCACAATCCCCCACGAAGAGATTAAGGCTTTTCTATGTTCAATATTGCTTCTAAGAATCAATATCCATTGCATTTAAACCCATAAATCACTCGAAACCATGTGTTTGATAAATGTGCGCCTAGTTGATTTTTGTCATTCTTTTCTGATTCTGTCTTGTTTTTCAGTAAGTAAAAGCCTACTTTTCATACAAAGTGGGAAAAAGTGAGTAAAAGTGGTGGAGTGTGGGAAAAAATCTTACTTTTGTAAACATTAAGGTGTGTAATGTCTTTTTTTACAAGCGAATATGACTGTAAGCTCGATGCAAAGGGCAGGTTGGCTTTACCTTCCAAGGTAAGGGCTGCTTTGCCGGATAATGCATCCGAAGAGCTTGTAATGAGGCGCGGTTTTGAACCTTGCCTTGTGTTGTATCCAATGCTTGAGTACAAAAAGATTTATTCGCGAGTAAGATCATTGAGCGAATTCAATGAGGAATACCGGAAGTTCCAACGCAGTTTTTTCAGAGGAAACGTGGATGTTGAGTTGGATGGAGCTGGTAGAATTAATATTCCTAAGCGGATGATGGAGTTTGCCAGTCTAGAAAAAGAGGTGATTTTAGTAGGACTTGGGAACAGAATAGAAATCTGGAATCCCGATCTATACGAACAATACCTCATCCAAGACGCCAGCGAATACTCCAAGATGGCAGAGAAATTTTTGGCAGAAGAATAATCAAGCCTATGTCAGAATATCATGTGCCAGTCATGCTTAAGGAATGCGTTGAGGGCCTCTCGATCAATCCCAGCGGAACCTATGTAGATGTCACCTTTGGAGGTGGCGGACATTCAACCGAAATTTTAAAGCACTTAAACAGCGAAGGACGCCTTTTTGGTTTCGACCAAGATAGCGATGCTAAAGCAAATGCCGAGAAAATTCAAAATCGTTCTTTCACATTTGTACAAGCCAATTTTAGGCACATTAAGCGCTACCTCAAATTATATGGGGTAAAGCAGGTTGATGGTATCTTGGCGGATTTAGGTATTTCATCTCATCAAATCGATGAGCCTAGTCGTGGGTTTTCTACACGAGCAGAGGCAGATTTAGACATGAGGATGGACATGAATTCTCCGCTCAAGGCCATGGATGTGGTAAATGAGTATTCAGAAGCACAATTGCATAAAATTCTGGGTATGTATGGAGAGGTAAAAAACGCTAAAACTTTAGCTGCGGCTATTGTTTCAGAGCGTTTTTCTAAACCATTTAAAACCACAGCAGAGCTGATTCAACTGCTTGATAAGCTAGCGCCAAGGCATAGAGAGTATAAATATTATGCTCAAGTATTTCAGGCCATTCGCATTGAAGTCAATGATGAAATGGGGGCTCTAGAGGATTTTCTAGTTCAGTCCGCAGAAGTGTTAAAACCGGGTGGCCGATTGGTAGTGGAGTCTTATCATTCACTAGAAGATAGAATGGTAAAAAACTTCATCGGTAAAGGCAAAATCTTTGGCGATGTAGACAAGGATTTTTTTGGTAATCAACTGAAGCCTTACGCTGCCGTCAATAGAAAGCCAATGATTGCAAATGACGAAGAGTTAAAAGAGAATAAAAGAGCGCGAAGTGCAAAACTTCGAATTGCTGAAAGATTATAAAAATAATCAGGCTGGGGCCTGAAAAGGAAAGTAGAATTGAATATTCATTCTACGAACCATTTAAACGACCAGAAGGTGGCAGAAAACAGATTTAGAGCAAAGAAGAACGATAAACCCAACTCAGGTGGGGGAATCTTCGGATTGATTTCGAAGCTGAAAATTCTTGGAAACTTGGAGACAGGTCTTCCAGTGAAGTACCTGCCCAAGGTAGCTTTTGTAGTTGCACTGGGGATTATTTATGTCTGGAACAGTCACTATGCCGAAAAGGCCAATCGAAACATGAAAAGATTGGAAACGGAGGTAGAAGATTTAAGGGCTGATGTAACCACCCTTGAAGCTGACTATATGTTCAGCAGTAAGCAATCAGAAGTCGCCAGGAATGTCGAAAAGTTAGGATTAGAAGAAAGCAAACAACCGCCATATAAAATTGTCATAGACGAAAGTGAATATTAAACAATCGATATTACTGAGAGTAAGAATAGCCTTTTTGGCTGTGATTGCCTTTGTCTTGGTAGTCGTTTGGCGTATTGGCGATATTCAATTTGTCGAGGGCGGAATGTGGCGCGAAATGGCCGAAGAAATCGGTCTTGATTATAAAACTATTAAAGCCACCAGAGGTAGCATTTATGCAAACGGAAATGATCTTTTGGCAACCTCATTGCCATTTTATAAAGTGTCATTTGATCCGTCTCTAGCAGACGATAAAACCTTTAAGTCCGGCATAGACTCCCTTTCACGCTTTTTGTCGAATTTTTTCCAAGATCAATCTTCTGCTGTATATAGAAAGAGAATTTCTGAAGCCCGACAGTCACGTAAAAGATTCATGGTCATCAACAATGACCTAATCAACTACCAACAAAAACAGTTGATGGAAAGCTGGCCTATTTTCAGACAAGGAAGGATGATTGGCGGAGTAATTTTTGATAAGGTAGATGAGCGTCATCGACCTTTTAAGACTTTAGCTCAGCGTACAATTGGTTATGTAAAAGATGACAATGTAGGCGTTGGCATTGAAATGAGTTACAATGATTGGCTTTCGGGTCAAGATGGCAAAGGGCTCTATCAAAAAGTGGCTGGGGGCAATTGGAAACCATTGAATGCGGCATCGGATGTGAAGCCCCATGATGGTTATGATGTGTATACCACCATCGACATTAACATTCAAGATGTTGCTCAAAATGCTCTCCTGAAAGCCTTAATGACTTATCAAGCCAATTATGGCTGCGTTGTTTTGATGGATGTAAAGACAGGCGAAATAAGAGCAATGTCAAATCTTACTAGAACCTCAAACGGAACTTACATTGAGGATTATAATTATGCCGTACAAGGCACAAACGATCCGGGCTCAACTTTCAAGTTGGCTTCTATGCTCGCTTTGCTCGAAGAAGATAAAATTGAGTTGACTGATTCTGTGGATACCGGTAACGGTACTTATGTTTTTGCAGACAGAACTATGGAAGATGCAAGTGCTGATAAAGGAGGCTACGGAAAGCTTACTGTTCAAGAGGTTTTTGAAAAGTCATCTAACGTTGGTGTATCAAAACTTGTAGAACAGTATTTCGGTCAAAATCCTCAGAAGTTTATTGATGTAATCAAGGCCACTGGATTTGGTCAGCCATTGGACTTCCAAATGATGGGAGAGGCCGTTCCCTATATCAAAAATGCTGATGATAAGACTTGGAGCAAAGTAAGTCTCCCTTGGATGTCTGTTGGATATGAAACCAGCATTACACCTCTTCAAACGCTTGCTTTTTATAATGCAGTGGCTAACGATGGGAAAATGATTCAGCCAATTATTGTCAAAAGTATTAAAGATGGTAATCAAGTTGTCGAAGAGTTCGAAGCGAAAACCTTAGAACGAAGAATAGCCTCTAAATCAACAATTGAGAAATTAAAGATCATGCTCGAAGGGGTAGTGGAAAGAGGTACTGCGAAGAATATTAAAAATGATTACTACAAAATAGCAGGCAAAACAGGAACCGCTCAGAAGCTAATAAATGGTCGCTATTACAAACAAAAGTACTACGCATCTTTTGCTGGTTATTTTCCGGCTGAAGAGCCTTTGTATTCATGTATTGTGGTGATTGATGACCCTTCTGGATGGAACCGCTTTGGTGGTGATGTTTCGGCTCCAGTTTTCAAAGAAATTGCCGATATGATCTATTCCCTAGATCTTGGGCTTCATGATACTTTCAAGAAAGAATTTTTGGCTGGTGAAGGCACTTTCCCTGTAATCAGGGCTGGAAAATATGACGAGTTGAATTCGCTCCTCAATACGTTTGGGATTTCTAATCACTTAGACAAAGAAAATGTGGAATGGGTAAGAGCTGGAGTTAATAACAACGCCATTGCTTGGCGAGCAAACCATTCGGAAGGGAACATTGTACCCAATGTACAAGGGATGACCCTCAAAGACGCACTTTATTTACTTGAGAATAAAGGGTTAAAAGTTTCGGTTACAGGGACTGGCCGAGTGCTTCGGCAGTCGGTTGGTCCTGGGAATCGAATTTCTCAAGGAGAAAGAATTTCAATTGAACTAGGTTAATGAAGGTACTAAAGGACATACTTTATAAGGTTTCCTTGCAATCAACAGCAGGTGGTACTGACGTTGAAGTGCTTGCGCTTGCCTTTGATTCTCGTAAAGTTGATAAAGGCACCGTATTTATTGCGACAATAGGCACACAATCCGATGGCCATGACTACATCGATCAAGCTATTGAAAAAGGAGCTATTGCTGTAGTTTGTGAAAAGCTTCCTGCAAATCTTAAGGCCAATATCACTTATGTAGAAGTAAAAAATAGCAGTGAAGCACTAGGCATCATGGCCGCTAACTTCTTTGGTAATCCAAGTAAGAAATTGAAGTTAGTGGGTGTTACTGGAACCAACGGTAAGACCACATGCGTAACGCTGCTCTTCCAAGTATTTAGAAAATTAGGATATAACGTTGGGCTACTTTCAACAGTAGTCAATAAAATAAATGAAGAGGTGATTGTGGCTACACATACTACGCCCGATGCACTTCAAATTAATGAATTATTGGCCAAAATGTTGGCTAAAGGCTGTACTCACTGTTTTATGGAAGCAAGTTCTCATGCCATTGTGCAACATCGCGTTGCCGGCCTGAGTTTCAATGGAGCAATTTTCACCAATCTTTCACACGAACACCTGGATTATCATAAGACATTTGATGAGTACATTAAGGCGAAGAAAATGCTATTCGATGGTCTTCCATCGACAGCTTTTGCCTTGATAAATGCGGATGACAAGCGAGGAGCAATCATGTTGCAAAACACAAAGGCTTCTAAGCACAAATATGCTTTAAAGTCTATGGCTGACTTTAAAGCCAAGATTCTTTCCAACACACTGCATGGCCTAGAGCTAGATATTGCTGGACATAACGTTTGGTTCAAATTGATTGGCGATTTCAACGCCTACAATTTAATGGCCGTCTACGGAGGAGCATTATTACTTGAAGAAGATGCTGAAGAAGTGCTAAGGGTTTTATCTGAAGTCAATCCTGCGCCAGGTCGATTCGAACAAGTCTTAACAGATACGGGCATTACTGCTATTGTAGATTATGCCCACACGCCCGATGCACTTGAAAATGTGCTTTCTACCATCAAGGTTTTCAGAACAGGCAATGAAAAGGTGATTACGGTAGTAGGTTGTGGCGGGAACAGAGACACAACCAAGCGACCTGAAATGGCAAAAATTGCCTGTAATCTCAGCGATAAAGTGGTACTGACTTCAGACAATCCAAGGTTCGAAGAACCAGGAGCCATCATTGAAGATATGCAAAAGGGAGTTAGCCCCATCAATTACAAAAAGACATTGGTAATGGCAGACAGAAAAGAAGCGATTAAAATGGCTTGTTCTATGGCTGGACCTAAAGATATAATCCTTGTGGCTGGAAAAGGCCATGAAACTTATCAGGAAATCAAAGGAGAGCGATTCCCTTTTGACGACCGAGAAGTACTTAAAGAAATGTTAAACCTAATTCATAAATGAAGAACGATTTAAGAAATATGACAAATGCTTCAGAAGCTTTTGAAGGAGTAACGACTACTTCCGATCAAAACTTCTTTTCTAAAGTCTATTTTCTAAAATCTAAAATCTAACAGAATGCTATACTACCTATTTGACTATTTAGATAGAGAATTTGACCTGATTGGAGCTGGTGTTTTCCAGTATATCTCCTTCAGAGCGGGTATGGCTACACTTTTGTCTTTACTGATCACCATCACATTTGGTAAGAGTTTGATCAATATGCTCCGCAAGAAGCAAGTGGGTGAAAGCATCAGAGATCTTGGCTTAGAAGGCCAAATGCAGAAGAAGGGAACTCCAACTATGGGAGGACTCATCATCATTGCGGGCATCGTAATTCCTACCCTACTTTTCGCGAAGCTGGAGAATATTTATGTCATCCTTTTACTAGTGACTACAATTGGTCTAGGCGCTATCGGATTCTTGGATGATTATATCAAGGTTTTCAAAAAGAATAAAGAAGGATTAGCAGGTAGATTTAAAATTGTAGGTCAAGTAGGAATAGGCCTTTTTGTAGGAGCGGTACTTTACTTCAATGATGATGTGGTGGTGAGGGAATTCACACCAATTCAACAAGAGCAAAGCATCACTACTGATCAAGCTATTACATACACCGACAGTAAATCTACCACAACGACTATTCCTTTTGTTAAGGACAATGAGCTTGATTACGATAGCTTCAACCCAACAGATAATGAATGGATCACTGCCGCCATCTATATTTTGGTGGTTATTTTCTTCGTGACAGCCATTTCAAATGGTGCGAATATCACAGATGGAATTGACGGATTAGCAGCGGGGACATCGGCTATTATTGGCTTGGCATTGGCAATTTTCGCTTACATCTCTGGTAACGCTATTTTCTCGGATTATCTCAATGTAATGTTCATCCCCAATTCCGGAGAGCTCGTGATTTTCTGTACTGCCTTTGTGGGTGCTTGTGTCGGTTTCTTGTGGTACAATTCATATCCAGCTCAGGTATTCATGGGAGACACGGGAAGCTTGTCATTAGGAGGGGTAATAGCAGTATTAGCACTTGTGCTTCGTAAAGAACTTTTGATTCCCGTATTGTGCGGAATCTTTGTAGTTGAAAATTTATCGGTAATCATTCAGGTCAGCTATTTCAAATACACTAGAAAAAAATATGGTCAAGGAAGACGGATTTTCAAGATGTCGCCTCTTCATCATCATTACCAAAAAATGGAAATACCAGAAGCTAAAATTGTAACGAGATTTTGGATTGTAGGCATATTGCTCGCAATCATAACGCTTGCTACGCTTAAGTTGAGGTAGTGAAGTTGGAGGTACTAGGTCGGAAGACTGAAAATGGAGGTAGGAGGTCAGAAGTAAGACGTAGGATGAAAAAGTTAATAAGAAAAGAATGATTCAGGGAACTGAGATTCCAGAAAAAAGTTCGCTTTAACGAATAACGAATAACGAATAACGAATAACGAATAACGAATAACGAATAACGAATAACGAATAACGAATAACGAATAACGAATAACGAATAACGAACTTGAATAGAAAACTAACCATACTAGGCGCAGGAGAAAGCGGAACAGGAGCAGCCTTGCTAGCAAAAGCAAAGGGCTATGATGTTTTCGTGTCTGATATGGGAGTGATCAAAGAACAGTATGTTAAAGAGCTATTAGAAAATGGGATCGAATTTGAAAGTGGAAAGCATTCTGAAGAAAGAATATTAGAAAGCCAGTTGGTCATTAAAAGCCCTGGAATACCAGAATCAGCTCCTTTGATTAAGAAGTTAAGGGCTCATGGTAATTTGATTATTGGTGAAATCGAGTTTGCTGCAAAATATACCGCAGCCAAATTGATAGGGATTACCGGCACGAACGGTAAAACAACCACCACACTTTTAACCTATCATCTTTTGAAAGAAGGTGGCTTCAATGTGGGTTTGGGCGGAAACATAGGAAAGAGTTTCGCTCGTCAAGTTATTGAAGACAAGCATGATTGGTACGTGCTAGAGCTCAGTAGCTTTCAGTTAGATGATTGCTACGAATTAAAATTAGACATCGCGGTCTTATTGAATATCACACCAGATCATTTGGATAGATATGAGTACGACTTTGAAAAATATATCGCATCGAAGATGCGCATATTTCACCTTGTACACCTGGGAGGTCATGCCGTCTACTCAACGGAAGACCACCAAAGCGGGAAGAACATTTCATCAGCCGCTCGCGGCCTGAAGGTTCATCCTTTTTCGCTCGGAGGAGACGCTTCCGAGATATTATATGATAGGTTGTTTTTTACCCCTTTAAACGTTGAGGTATCTGCCCCCAGAGCAGATATCTCAATAAAGGGGCTTCATAATATGAAGAACGCAATGGCCGCTGGCTATGCCGCTTCATTGGCTGGAGTGAGTGAAGAAGCCATCATTCAAGGTTTTAAAACCTTTAAAAATGCCCCGCATCGCTTAGAGTCTGTGCGCAAAATCGATGGTGTGGAATACATCAACGATTCAAAAGCCACAAATGTAGACTCGGTATTTTATGCACTTGATGCTTTTATAACACCAATTGTCTGGATTGCAGGAGGTGTAGATAAGGGAAATGATTACAACTTAATTAATGCTTTAGTAGAAGAAAAGGTGAAAGCCTTGATCTGTTTAGGGAAAGATAATTCGAAGCTTTTTACGGCTTTCGAAAACCTAGTACCTACAATTAAAGCCACTGATGATTTAATTAAGGCAATCAGAATGGCAAAGGAATTGGCCTCGCCTGGAGATACGGTTTTACTGTCACCAGCCTGTGCAAGTTTCGATTTGTTTAAGAATTATGAAGATCGCGGAGATCAGTTTAGAACCGCAATATTGTCGATTTAGGAATTACGATTTACGAATTATGGCATTCGATAAAAATCATATGATTAAAAGACAAAGAGCCTTTGTTTTAAAGGTTTTTGAAATGATCGATGACTTGCCAAATGGATTAGTATATGACACAATTTCGAAACAGTTGATAAGATGCAGTACTTCAGTTGGAGCAAATTATCGAGCCGCTTGTCGTGCGAAATCAACAGCTGACTTCATAAATAAATTGAAAATAGTTGAAGAGGAGGCGGATGAGTGTTTGTACTTTCTTGACTTATTAAGTGCAGTGAAGAATACGGATATTAATGTTTTAAGTGAGTTGATGAAAGAGGCTAATGAGTTTTTAGCAATTACAGTTGCCTCTATTAAGACGGCAAAAAACAATAAGGAAAATAAATGATCGATTTACATCAAATCGTAAATCGTAATTCATAAATCTAAAATTAACGAAGTGAATAAGATCAAAGATTGGACCGATAAACATCTACAAGGTGACCCCGTCATCTGGATGGTAGTGTTTTGCCTTTCGGTGATCAGTATTCTAATTGTTTATAGTGCTACAGGCTCTTTGGCCTACAAGCAAATGGGAGGTAACACAGAATATTACCTCATCAGACATACCGTAATGGTGGTGCTGGCTTTAGTGGTAATGTGGATAGCCCATAAAATTGATTATCGATATTACTCC